>NZ_VOZH01000037.1:0-25527 GCF_013419875.1 Acinetobacter sp. YH12049
AAGAGTGAACCACCTGATCCCTTCCCGAACTCAGAAGTGAAACCTCTTAGCGCTGATGGTAGTGTGGGGTTACCCATGTGAGAGTAAGTCATCGCCAGCTCATTATTCGAAACACCCCCTGACTAGTGCAGGGGGTGTTTTTTTATGTGTGGAGAAAAGGGGAAAAGAAGATAAGCAGAAGCATAAAACAGGGAGATGATAAAAATATTGATAGATTGTGGCTTGAATTATTTAAACATGGATGATTATTAGACAATAAACGCATTTAAAAATCATCAATTGAAGGAATTCTCAGCTTAAAAATGTCGGAAAACCTGAATGTAAGTCAGCTAAAACAACAGTTTAAATGCCTAATTATCGACTTAAGTGATGGCTGATGCCTTATGATTTAGAAATCTACGACCTAGATCGTAGAGTCTGGTTTTTTTCTATAAAATTTGAGTTTTATTCTGACAATTTTCATATCAAATAATCTATCGTCTGATTGTGATTTAGCTTCTAGTAACACATTGAAAATTAATCATTATAAAAACTAGACCCACAGTCCATCGACTTTTTTATGTATAAATATTTCAAAAATATCTAAGTTTTTATGACATTTTATTCCCAAACGACATGGATATATCTGAAAGGTATGGATCTATACCTTTGTAATTTTGGACAATTTACATTCAAAAACGGCATTGTAGCGAAAAATAAAACTCACAATTGGAGGTGAGGTTCAATGTCTACAAGCACAATGAATGTGAATAGCGTTGTCGATAACGCTAAGTTCACAAAATCGCATTTCAGCATCATGATGTGGTGTCTAATTCTTATTTTATTTGATGGTTACGACTTAGCGATCAATGGTGTTGCGCTGCCTTTATTAATGAAAGATTGGGGATTAACAGCTGTTCAGGCAGGTATGCTAGCGAGTACAGCACTTGCAGGGATGATGTTTGGTGCCATGATGTTTGGTACTTTGGCTGATAAGATTGGCCGTAAAAAAGTTATCATGATTTGTGTATTTTTATTCAGTACATTCACATTTTTAGGCGGTTTTGCATCAAATCCAACGGAATTTGGCGCGTTACGTTTTATTGCTGGACTTGGCATTGGTGGGGTATTACCGAACCTTGTGGCATTGACATCTGAATATGCACCTAAGCATCTACGCAGTACTTTAGTGACCACTATGTTCAGTGGTTATGCAATGGGTGGCATCATGGCGGCTCTCTTTGGTTCATGGTTTACTGCGGATTATGGCTGGCAAATCATGTTCTTCATTGCGGGTATTCCACTGTTACTGTTGCCATTTGCTTGGAAATTTTTACCTGAATCGCTCACATTTTTGGTGAAGGTGAATCGTCATGATGAAGCACGTCGTATGATTCAAACCATTGCACCTGAACAAACCGTGACTGCAAATACTCAACTGGAACTGACTGAAGTTGCGGTTCCGGGTGGAACGTCTGTTAAAGCGTTGTATAAGCAAGGTCGTGGCGTAAGTACGATGTTGTTTTGGCTGTGTTTCTTTATGTGTCTATTAACGCTTTATGCATTAGGCAGTTGGTTACCAAAACTAATGATGGCCGCAGGTTATTCATTAGGTAGCAGTTTGACCTTCCTATTGGCGATGAATATTGGTGCCGTAATTGGTACGATTGGCGGCGGTATTTTAGCGGACAAATTCCACTTAAAACCGGTGATCATTACATTATGTCTTGCAGGTGCTGTGGCACTATCTTTACTCGGCTTTAATTCACCACAGCCTGTGATCTATCTTTTGGTTGCAGTCGCAGGTGCATCAGCAATTGGTTCTCAAATCTTACTCTATAGCTATGTTGCACAGTACTATCCGTTGTCTGTACGTTCGACAGGTATTGGATGGGCATCTGCAGTCGGTCGTACAGGTGCGATTGTTGGCCCGATTCTGATCGGCTATTTATTATCACAAGAATTGCCACATCAAATTAACTTTATGGCCGTGGGAATTCCAGTAGTCATCGCAGCGATTGCAGTGTTCTTTATTCGCAAAGCGCAAACGGATGAAGAGGTTGCCGCTTTAGAAAATGTGAATAAGACTTCAGTGAAAACACAGCGTTCGTATAGCTAAAACATAGATTTAAAAAGCCCGTCATTTGATGGGCTTTTTTTATGTTGTACTCATATTTTTTTTGATTAATTTAACTTTGAAAAATTTATTAATGATTTGATAAATAATGTAATTAAATATTTTAAACAGCTTTCTAATTTAATGTCATTGTTATATAGAGACTCGATCATCGTGTTTTCAGTGCAAGCATAGATCTGAAAATAGTGATGGTATTCAGGGCAATTAGGTAGCTGAGTTTGAGGCTTGTGGTTTATTTTGTTACTTAAATATAGTGAACTCTGGGCTCAGTCAGCGCATGATAGAGGGCATAGATTTATTCACATTTATCAATAATGTCTCAAGATCATGGAAATATCGTCATGTCCAAAGCCGTACAAGATATAAAAGACTATCCGCTCTATGTTGCAGGTAAAGCATTGACTACCGATCAGTGGTTAGAAGTGGATCAAAAATATACCCAAGACGTATATGCACGCGTTGCACTCGCAGATGCTGCAACCATTGAAAAAGCCATTGATTCAGCGGTTAAATCTAGCGCTGCAATGGCGGCATTGGAACCTTTTCAAAAACAAAAAATCTTACTGCACTGTGTTAAACGTTTTAATGAAATGCGTGCAGAATTGACTGAAATTTTAATTGCGGAAGGTGGAAAACCGCGTAAAGCCGCAGCTGCTGAAGTTGAACGTTTAATTAATACCTTTCAAATTGCTGCCGATGCTGTCACACAGATGGATGATGGTCGCATGATCCCATTGGCGGTTACCGCAGCGGCATCTGGTTATCAAGGCATGGTCAAACATGTGCCAATTGGTCCTGTATCGTTGATCAGCCCGTTTAATTTTCCGATCAATCTGACTGCGCATAAAATTGCACCTGCCATTGCCGCAGGCTGTCCATTTGTTTTGAAGCCTGCAAGTTTGACGCCTATTTCAGCTTTAAAAATTGCGGAAGTTTTGGCAGAAACGGATTTACCTAAAGGTGCTTTTTCAGTTTTACCTTGTCCACGTGAACATGCAGATGTCTTGGTAACAGATGACCGATTTAAACTGCTCAGCTTTACCGGTTCCGATGTTGTCGGCTGGGATATGAAAGCGCGTGCGGGACGTAAAAAAGTGACTTTAGAACTTGGCGGTAATGCTGCGGTATTGGTTGAGCCTGATACTGAAATTTCAGCGGCATTTATTGAACGCTTAGTGGGCGGGGCATATAACCATGCAGGGCAGGTGTGTATTAGTGTTCAACGCATCTTGGTGCATGCCGATATCTATGCCGATGTGAAGAAAAAACTCGTGGCGAGAATGAAGCAGCTTAAAGCCGCTGATCCTCATTTGGAAAGTACCATGGTCGGTCCAATGATTAAGGAAGCTGAAGCAACACGCGTACATAAATGGGTCGATAAAGCAGTAAAAAAAGGTGCCAAAGCATTGGTTCGTGGTGAACATCAGGGGGCTTTGCTCGATCCAATTTTATTAGAAAATGTCGATGAATCGCTAGAAGTGTATAAAGATGAAATCTTTGGCCCTGTAGCGATTTTAGAGAAATACAAAAACTTTGAAAAAGGTATCGCCAAAATTAATAGCAGCCGTTTTGGTTTACAAGCGGGCGTCTATACGCAAAATTTGAATAAAATGTTGTATGCGTGGAATCACTTAGATGTCGGTGGAGTGATTATTAATGACATTCCATCTTTCCGTGTCGATAACATGCCATATGGTGGTGTAAAAGATTCTGGCTTAGGCCGAGAAGGGATTCAGTCTGCCATTCGAGATATGCAAGAAGAACGCGTATTGGCGATAAAACTGTAGCCGTTTAAACATGGGCTTGGTTCAGTATGGAACTGATCGAAGCCCAGTTTTTGAATCATTGCAAAAAACTAAAGTGCATAAGAAAAAATGAAACGAATTTTATTATTGGTCTGTTTGATGACCGTGAATATGGCTGTCTTTGCTTTTAATGCCACTCAAATGGTGACGGATGCACGCAGTCAAATTGGGAAAACCTTATATTATGATCCTGCGTATACTGCACTGCGTTATCCGATGGGAGATGTCCCTTTAATCAAGGGTGTTTGTACCGACGTGGTAATTCGTGCATTACGACAGCAAGGGATTGATTTACAACAAGCCATTCATGAAGATATGAAAGTCAATTTTAAACAGTATCCACAAAAATGGGGCTTAAAAGGAACCGATAAAAATATTGATCATCGGCGTGTTCCCAATATTCAAACCTGGATGCAACGTCAGGGCTATGTAGTCAAAGATAAGCAATATTTGGCAGGTGATATTGTCACTTGGGACTTAGGACGGGGTTTAGTGCATATTGGCGTGGTTTCAGATCGTAAAGTGAAAGCTAGCGATGTTCCGCTCATCATCCATAATATTGGAGAAGGTACACAGGAAGAAGATCTTTTACATGTCTATCAAATTACGGGGCATTATCGAGTGAAATAACTTTAAATATTTAATTGGAAATAAAATATTCCTAAAAGTTATATTATTGATAACTTAAATTGTATGAAAAATAAGCTGATTAAATGAACATTTAAGCCTAAACACATTATAAAAATGGAATATTTGCCGTAGAAATTACAGAAAAACTTAAAAAAAGTGAGTATTGTTAATTCATACAAAGGGAAAGTTATTTGTGGTGTTTTTAACCAAAATGCGCATGTGATTTTTCTGTTTGCAATTTGGTATAGACGCTCACAAGGTATCTCACCAGATCAAACACCCAGAATTTTATTTTTATGGTTCTTTTTTTGCTCGCGATATAACCATAACAAGCAGCAGTTAAAGATGCCTGAGGTTTAGGTGTTCTATGTCAGATAATCGTGAAATCTGGTCGGCACGATCAGGATTTATCATTGCCGCTATTGGTTCCGCTGTAGGTTTGGGAAACATTTGGCGTTTCCCTTACGTGGCGTATGAAAATGGTGGCGGTGCATTTTTAATTCCCTATTTAATTGCAATTTTTGCAGCGGGTTTGCCTTTATTGTTCTTAGATTATGCAGTGGGGCATAAATTCCGAAAAGCACCGCCAACTGCATATAAAAAACTTATGAACAGTGAGGCATTAGGCTGGTGGCAAGTGATGGTGACACTCATCATCGGGATCTACTATGCCAGCGTATTGTCATGGGCCGGTAGTTACATGTATTACGCCATTGGACAACAATGGGGCTCAGATACGGAAAGCTTTTTCTTTAAAACCTATCTACAAAATGGTGATGGCTTAACATTTGGTTTTGTTCCGACTTTATTTGTTGGTTTAGTCATTGTTTGGGCTGTGGTGATGTTCATTCTCTATGGCGGTGTACGTCGTGGTGTAGAACTTGCCAATAAAATTTTTATGCCGTTATTGATCGTGTTATTTAGCATTTTAGTCATTCAAGCATTGCGTCTACCGGGTGCGGCAGAAGGCTTAAATGCATTCTTTACGCCAAACTGGGAAGCGATGACCGACTATAAAGTATGGTTAGCAGCCTTTGGTCATATCTTCTTCTCGTTATCGATTGGTTTCGGGATCATGTTGACCTATGCGTCTTACTTAAAAGCAAAAACCAACTTAACCGGTTCAGGTGTAGTCGTTGCATTAGCCAACTCATCATTTGAAATCTTAGCGGGTATTGGCGTCTTTGCAGCACTTGGTTTCATGGCACAAAGTTCAGGTGTACCTGTAAAAGAAGTAGTATCTGGTGGTATTGGTTTAGCCTTTATTGCCTTCCCGAAAATCATTTCGAGTATGGGGGCAGGCGGTGATTTGTTTGGCTTCTTGTTCTTTGCTTCGTTGGTGGTTGCAGGGATTACCTCTATGGTGAGTATCTTGCAAGTGCCAATTGCAGCGTTTCAAGACAAATTGGGTTGGTCAAAAAATAAAGCTGTAACGATTGTTGCGGGCGGTTCAGCAATCGTATCTACACTTTTATTCTCTACACAAAGTGCCATTACTTTTGTTGATATCATTGACTACTTTGCCAATAACATTGGGATCGTGGGTGGTGGTTTACTCTCTATTATTTTGGTGTCGTGGTTCCATCGTCCATTGATGAAACAATTACAAGAGCATGCAAATCAATACTCAAGTATCAAGTTGGGTCAAGGTTGGAATTTCTTATTGACCGTGATCACCCCAATTTCATTATTGGTTGCACTTGTATTGACGATTAAGGCTGTCGCAACTGAAGGTTATGGCGGTTATCCTGCAACGACACTTTGGTTGGTGGGTGGTTCGGTATTGGCCTTCTTTGTATTGGGTTCTGTTCTATTAAGCTTGTGTAAAGACAAAGGTCCAGAGGAGAATTAATATGAATACATCTGCAATGATCATGATGATTTTATCAATTGTTTTGCTATGGGGTGGTTTACTTTTAGCGACGATTCATTTGGTGAAAAATCCTGACGAAGCTGAAGATTAATTTAGAGTCATGAATAAAAAATGCCCGATGAATTCATCGGGCATTTTTTATGATCGTTTACATCTAAAATGTGGTTATTGATTTAAGCCGTTTTTTGAATACGACAGTAGAAGAAGCCATCGCCATAACCCACTTTCGGGAACAATTGACGACCATGGATTTGCTCAACGCCCCAATCTGCTTCAATTTTAATTTCTTGGGCATCGGCATGATTGGCAAAGAACTCAACCATTTGCTGTTCATTTTCAGCTTTTAAAATTGAGCAAGTGATGTAAAGCAGCGTACCGCCGACTTTAAGCTGCTTCCACATGTTTTCCAAAATTTGCTTTTGTAACACAACGGTTTTCGCAATGTCGCCCGATTGACGCAATAAACGAATGTCCGGATGACGACGCATTACGCCGACAGCAGTACATGGCGCATCGAGCACGATGCAATCAGCAAGTTCAGGAGCAGTATAGGTGACAGCATCGGCAGTTTGGATTTCGACATGTTTACCATCGAGATCCAAACGATCAAGGTTTTCAACCACACGTTTCAGGCGCTTCTCATCTTGATCCAATGCGATGAGTTTCTTCGGTTGGAAGGTCTCTAAAATATGTGCGGTTTTACCACCCGGCGCAGCACATGCATCAATCACGAATTTACCATCGAGATTTGGTAAGAGTGTTGCACACAGCTGAGCATGTTCATCTTGTACTGAAAAACCACCAGCTTCAAAGCCCGGCAAACTTGGAATATGTAGGCTTTCATCCATCACAATGCCGACATCAGACAGTTCACAGCGATGTGCATCGATGCCTTCATCTTCCAAAATATCGAGGTATTCGTCACGGCTCACTTGGCGTGTATTGACACGTAACGTCAGTGGCGCAATTTGTTTAAGCTCATAGCTAAGTTCATCAAATTGTTCACCCCAGTCTTTTTTCAAACGTTTGGTTAACCAACTTGGTAAATTGGTGGCTTGTTCAAGTACGTCGTAGAACTGTTCTGTTTCACGTGTTGCGCGGCGCAAAATTGCGTTGATTAAGCCACTTAGACTGCCCATACCCAATTGTTTTGCAGCCTCTACCGTTTCAGAGATTGCGGCATGAGCTGCGACACGGGTACACAACAATTGGTACAAACCAAGGTATAAACAGGTTTCAACCACTTGGTTATCTACCGGTTTAGACAGTAATGGTAAAGTCAGTTGTTTCAATGCATACCATTGACGTAAACAACCGAGCACCAATTCGTGGAATAAAGCACGGTCTTTATCAGACACAATATTCATTTGCTGCGCGAGTACCGATTGCAGCGATTGACCATTTTGGACAGCCAATAACGTCTTCACTACCTGAGCACGTAAATTAAGGTCTCGGGTCGAGGCGTTGGGAGATTGCTTCATTATAAAATTTGTCCAATAGTCAATTTTTGGGTTTGTAAAATTTGTACAGGGTTGAGTGGTTTAGCACCCGGCCATTGCAAAGAAGTCAAAATAATCACGCTGCCATTGGCGCAAGCAACGTGTATGCCTTTTTTGTCGATGGCGATGATTTCACCTGCTTGAGCATTCGGTGCAGATGCATTTGAAAGTTCAGAATGCCAAACACGTAAATTGTTTTGTTCATCCAACTGAATAAATGCCACCGGCCACGGGTTAAAGGCGCGAATGTTACGATCGATTTGTACAGCATTGATGGACCAATCAATTTTTGCTTCGGCTTTTGATAGCTTATGTGCATAAACTGTTAACGCTTCGTCTTGAACTTCACGACTGTCTAAATATTGCTGCAAGGTTTGTTCAGTATCTAAAACGGCAGCAATAGCGGCTGCACCTTGCTCTGCAAGTTTGTCATGCAAAGTTGCAGAGGTATCCGTTGCTTCAATCGGGCAGATGGTTTTATACATCATGTCGCCTGTATCGAGTCCGGCTGCCATTTTCATAATGGTGACACCCGTTTCTGTATCACCTGTAGCGATGGCACGTTGAATCGGTGCTGCACCACGCCAACGTGGCAGCAATGAACCATGAATGTTCAGGCAGCCATATTTCGGGGTGTCTAGCACCACTTGCGGCAAGATCAAACCATAGGCTGCAACCACCATAACATCGGCATTTAAGGCTTTTAATTCCGCCTGTGCGGCTAAACCTTCTTCAGTCGATGATTTGAAATGAAGGGGTTGGTAAACGGGAATATCATGTTCAAGTGCTAAGACTTTAACAGCGGATGCTGTTAATTTTTGTCCACGACCTGCTTTGCGGTCAGGTTGAGTGTATACCGCAACAATTTCATGTTGTGTTTTGAGCAATGCAGCTAATGCTGTTGCGGCAAATTCTGGTGTACCGGCAAAGATGATTTTCAAAATGAATGAACCGAATCTGTGTTGAATATGTGGATTATAGCAAAGGATTAAAGCGTAATTTAGAACATTAGAAATTGATTTTTGCAACTTTGGAGCTGTTCAAGCTCAATGATTTCATAACTCAAAATAGAAATTTTGCAATTTTTAAATAAATTATATTTATATAAAATTTAAAAATTATTCATGAAAGTTTTGTATTGTGCAGCCATTGATGGCGGTATAGTAGATTTCAGTTAAAAGATTTTTGTCGTCAAATCACTCGTTTTTATTGATAGACCCATCTGCCCAAATCTCAGCTTAAAAAGCCATCTTTAAAAACAATGGCTTGGTGTATGATAGGTTTAAAATTCGACTGATTTTACATCATTGTCAGTATGATTTAGCCAGAGTGAATCTGTAGGATTCATTTCAAGCTCAAACTTTGTTGGAAATATAAAATGCCTGACTATCGTTCAAAAACATCGACACACGGAAGAAATATGGCGGGTGCGCGCGGCTTATGGCGCGCAACTGGTATGAAAGATGAAGACTTCGGTAAACCAATTATTGCCGTCGTGAACTCATTTACTCAATTTGTACCGGGTCACGTTCATCTTAAAGACCTTGGTCAACTCGTGGCGCGTCAAATTGAGCAAGCAGGCGGTGTAGCTAAAGAGTTCAATACCATTGCAGTCGATGACGGTATTGCGATGGGCCATGACGGTATGCTGTATTCATTGCCTTCACGTGACTTGATTGCAGACTCAGTAGAATACATGGTGAGCGCGCACTGTGCCGATGCCATGGTATGTATTTCCAACTGTGACAAAATTACCCCAGGGATGTTGATGGCGGCAATGCGCTTGAACATTCCAGTGGTATTTGTCTCGGGCGGTCCAATGGAAGCGGGTAAAGTTAAAATCCGTGGCAACGACAAAGCGATCGACTTAATTGATGCCATGATTGTAGCTGCAGATGACAACTATACCGATGAAGAAGTTGCTGAATACGAACGTTCTGCATGCCCAACTTGCGGTTCATGCTCAGGTATGTTCACCGCAAACTCAATGAACTGCTTAACAGAAGCATTGGGTCTGTCTTTACCGGGTAACGGTTCTACACTGGCAACACATGCAAACCGTAAAAAATTATTCGAACGCGCAGGCTCTTTAATTGTTGAATTGGCTAAACGTCATTATGAACAAGATGATTACAGCGTATTGCCACGTGAAATGGTAACCAAAGCATCGTATGAAAATGCCATGACTTTAGACATCGCGATGGGTGGTTCAACCAATACCGTTTTACACTTGTTGGCTGCAGCCAATGAAGCTGGCGTTGATTTCACGATGGACGACATTGACCGTTTATCTCGTAAAGTGCCTGTTCTATGTAAAGTTGCACCTGCGAAAAACGACGTACATATGGAAGATGTACACCGTGCTGGCGGTATCATGTCCATTCTCGGTGAATTAGACCGTGCAGGCTTATTGGACACATCTGTGGGTACTGTTCACGAAGCAAGCTTAAAAGATGCTTTAGATAAATGGGACATTATCCGTACTGAAAATGAAGACGTTTACCAATTCTTCCGTTCAGCGCCGGGCGGTGTACCAACGCAAACTGCATTCTCACAAGATCGATATTACCAACGACTAGATGGTGACCGTGAAAATGGCGTGATCCGTAATGCTGAACATGCGTTCTCGAAAGATGGTGGCTTAGCTGTGCTTTACGGCAACATTGCGCTCGATGGTTGTATCGTAAAAACTGCGGGTGTAGATGATTCAATCTTGAAATTCAACGGTACTGCACGTGTGTTTGAAAGCCAAGATTCAGCAGTAGAGGCGATCTTGGGCAATGAAATCAAAGCCGGTGATGTGGTTGTGATTCGCTATGAAGGCCCACGTGGTGGTCCGGGTATGCAAGAAATGTTGTACCCAACCAGCTACTTAAAATCGAAAGGTCTAGGCAAAGAATGTGCATTATTGACTGACGGTCGTTTCTCGGGCGGTTCGTCAGGCCTGTCTATTGGTCACGTTTCACCTGAAGCAGCAGAAGGTGGTGCAATTGGTTTGGTGGAAGATGGCGATTTAATCGAAATTGATATTCCAAACCGTACCATCAACCTTGCTGTTGATGAAGCAACCATGGCCGCTCGCCGTGCAGCGCAAGAAGCCAAAGGTTGGCATCCAGTTGAAGAGCGTCCACGCAAAATTTCGAAAGCATTGAAAGCGTATGCAATGCATACCACGAGTGCGGCGAAAGGCGCAGTACGTGAAATCTAAACTTTAGATGTTTAATTAAAAAGCACTCCACATGGGGTGCTTTTTTAATTTACATCTACATAACTTGCATTGGATACGAGGAAATGTCATCCGCAACTGTCTGAGGCAAACGGTAATTTAAAAGTGAATGTTTCTGCGATCATTTTTTTAGTTGCAAACAGTTGCCGAGTTTTGCGGATGACAAATGGTTTTGGTTACTTTTGCCGAAACAAAAGTAACATACGAGCTCCGAAAATTAGCTTTTATAGAGGTAAGACTCCGCTGTAATCAGCTTTTAAATGAAATAATGGGACAATAATTCTAAGTTATAGATTTCTTAATCTGATTAAAAATAATGTTTCTTGAAGCAAATAAATAAAATTTAATAATTAGTGGATGTCATTAAAATTCTAAAAAGACAGCCTCGAATAGTAGCTATAATTTATATGGCTTTGTGTAGGCAATCCCTTACTTTTGAAAGATCAAAAGTAACAAAAATCTTTTGTTCTCCTGATATGGCATCCCTGCCATACAGGAAAACAGCGACATCCATGTCGTTTTGTCATGTGATTGAATGGTATTGCATGCGCTAAAAATCTTTTTTGTTGAGATGTAATTTCTTTTACATGCCGAGCGCTTTCTATACAATAAATTTAAAAGAACCCGCCAAAGCTGAAGCCAAAATCAGCCATCGCCAAGGAACAACAATGAGTAAAAATAATATCCGCGAACATTCTGCTCCTGTTTATGAAGGCATAGAGAATGCGCCTGCACGTTCCATGATGCGTGCCACGGGCTTCCAAGATGCAGACTTTAAACGCCCATTTATTGGTATTGCTTCGACTTGGGCCAATGTCACGCCGTGTAATATGCATATTGATGGCTTGGCGCGTGAAGCTGAAAGTGGGGTGAATGCTGCAGGCGGGAAAGGCATTATTTTCAATACCATCACCATTTCTGACGGCATTTCCAACGGTACAGAAGGCATGAAGTATTCATTGCTATCGCGGGAAATCATTGCCGATTCCATTGAAGCTGTGTTGGGCTGTCAGGCCTATGATGGCGTAATTGCCATAGGCGGCTGCGACAAGAATATGCCAGGCTGTATCATGGGTTTGGCGCGATTAAACCGTCCGAGCCTGTTTATTTATGGTGGCACCATCAAACCCGGAGCAGGGCATACCGATATGATTTCGGTATTTGAAGCAGTCGGTCAGCACGCCAAAGGCGAAATCAATGAAATTCAAGTGAAGCAGATTGAAGAAGTCGCGCTGCCGGGGCCGGGTTCGTGCGGCGGTATGTATACGGCCAATTCGATGGCTTCAGCGATTGAAGCCTTAGGCATGAGCTTGCCAGGTTCATCGGCGCAGGAAGCAGTTTCAGCAGATAAAATTGAAGATTGCCAACGCGCAGGTGAAGCCGTGATGAACCTGCTGCGTCTCGATATTAAGCCGCGCGACATTATGACCAAAGCCGCTTTTGAAAACTCGATTAAAGTGCTGATTGCTTTAGGCGGTTCAACCAATGGCGTACTGCATTTGATTGCCATGGCGCATACCGCAGGCGTGGAACTGTCTTTGGATGATTTTGTGCGTATTGGCAAAGATATTCCTGTGGTGGCCGATGTGCGCCCATCGGGTAAATATTTAATGTCGGAACTGATTGCCATTGGCGGCATTCAGCCGCTCATGAAACGCATGCTGGATGCCGGCATGCTCGACGGTTCTTGCCTCACCGTTACGGGCAAAACTTTGGCGGAAAACTTAGCCGATGTAGAGGATTATCCTGAAGGACAGCAAATTATTTTGCCGTTTGATGCGCCAATTAAAAAGGATTCACATTTGGTGGTACTCAAAGGAAATTTGTCGCCGACGGATGCAGTGGCTAAAATTACCGGTAAAGAAGGGCTGTATTTTGAGGGGCCTGCGCGGGTATTTGAGGGTGAGCAGGGTGCCATGCGCGGTATTTTAGATGGCGAAGTACAAGAAGGTGAAGTGGTGGTGATCCGCGGTGTTGGGCCGAAAGGCGGGCCGGGTATGCCGGAAATGTTAAAACCGACTTCAGCGATTATTGGTAAAGGTCTAGGCCAATCTGTTGCACTGTTGACTGATGGGCGTTTCTCGGGCGGCAGCCATGGTTTTGTGATTGGGCATGTGACACCAGAAGCCTATGAAGGAGGCCCAATTGGCTTGGTTAAAAACGGCGATAAAATTTCAATTAACGCTGAAACCCGTGAAATGACTTGGCATGTGGCTGAGGATGAAATTGCTGCACGTCGCGCGGCCTGGGTCAAACCGAAACCAAACTATACCCACGGCGCTTTGGCTAAATTTGCCAAGTTGACCTCTGGTGCGGAAAAAGGTGCGGTGACTGACCTAAATCTAGACGTCTAATCCATTGTTAAACATTGAACATTCAGCCCTGACTTGATATAAGTTTTGCACAAGGCTTATATCTCATTTAAAACAGCTTCATAATAGAAGTTGAATTTTAAGCATGTGCTGGCAGGTTCGGTACAATTCATCATTTTGAGGCAAAAAACGCATGTCACTGTTACGCCGTTGGTTCGATCCAATCCGATCGAGTTGGTTTTATCAGAAACCGACCCGACAAGCGGTGTTACCCACGGAACAAGGTCTGAGTGTTTATCTTCGACTGGATGATGTTTATAGCTATTTGGCTGCGCAGCAACTGCCTCAATTAGAAGAAATTCTCAGTGATGAAATTAAACCACTGAAAGTGATTATTTGTCGTCAGAGTGCTGAACCTCCTAATCAAATGTCATCGATAGAATGGCAACAATATTGTCTGAATGATGCCCAAATTTTAGCGCGGCAGCATCGTTTTAGTTTTCATGAAACACCTGAACAACCGACCGCCGAAGCTTTAGAACAAGCCGAAATTATTCTAAAAAATACGCCATTACGCGGCCAAGATTTTCTTTATTTACTTGAAGATGTGTTCCACATGCTGTGGCAAAAGCAGTATGGCAAGCTGAGAACACTGTATGCGATGGCCAGCCGTCATCATAAAGCTCAAGATTTTCCTGAACGTATCTTTACCGATACCCCGATTTTATCGGGCTATTTTGAGTTTGGTGAACGTAAGTACCATGCTGTAGATGATTTACTGCGTTTAACGCGCCGTTTAAAACAACAAAAACTCCTGACAGATAACCCGATCTTTATGATCAATCATATTGAATGGCGTGAGCACCTGATCAGTGATGCAGAAGAGTTGAATGAAATTCAGGGACTCGATCCTGAGCTTGATCTCTACATCGCGATGGAAGATCCGATTTCATGGTTACTGTTGGCTTATATTCGTGAGGAATTGGCGGACTATTATAATATTCAGTTGAATGTGTATCCATTGTCGTATCACGGTCGTGATTTGTTTGACTGGAGTTTGGCAACACGTCTGTCTAAACGGACCGAAGTTAAGTTCACGCCATTTTGCCGGCCTACAGAAGCTGCGACATTAGCTATGTCACAGCTTTACTACAGTGCGCCCGAAGAGCAGCGTATTGATGCGATGTATCGCATTTTGGAGGCTGTATGGACCAAAGGGCGTGATTTATCCTTCAAAGCACATTTTCAGGCTTTACAGTATGAGTTAGAGATTTCTGAACTGATCACTGAGGATATTGCTGAAAAATTAAAAGAAAATGATATGCACTGTGAGATGAAGTCACAGCCCGATTTTCCTGTTTTAGAATTACGTATTGCAGGTCAAAGCTATGTATTTAATAGCTTATACCGCGTATGGATGATTGAAAGTATTTTCAGTAATGTGTTAGAAGAGAAGTATAAAAGTGAAAACACCGCTGAAAGTGAAGCCAGAGAAGATGAAGAAAGAAAAAGTTGAGTCATTAGAGCAAGCCCGCGCACAGATTGATGTGATTGATCAGGGAATTATTGAGCTCATTGCTGCACGTCAGTTTTATGTTGATCAAGCGGTGCGTTTTAAGCGTTCAGTACAGGATGTTCAATCACCAGAACGTGTCGAAGCGGTGATTAGTAAAATTCGTCTACAAGCCACAGAGCACGGTGTAAATGCAGATATTGTGGAACGTTTATACCGCGATATGATTCAGCATTTTATTCAACGTGAGTTGAAAGAGATTCGACCGTAATTTTTAGTTTTTGAGATTAGATCAAATTTATTAATGTTCTTTTTTAATATCACCAACTGAAAAGATGATGATTTGATTTACATTTTGAAATTTTATTAATTTTTTTATTTGTTATTCTACTTCTAATTACAATAATTGGATCTAGCATGACTAGCCCTACTTTTTTACATGAACTGTCAGAAGAACAGCTAAAAAAACTTTCTCAAGACGATATTCAAAAGATTCATCAAGCAGAACAACTCTATTGGAATCATAAGCCGCATACCAAATATTATGCAGCTTTTAATGGTTCAAAAACAAAAAAAGGTGGGTTAGTTCGAGCATCTAATCATGCTTATAAGGTCAACGGGATCTCTTTAGCTTTGGTCGGTGATGAAGCTATATATTTAGATGGTTCGACAGCAAAAATTATCTCCGGCGCAGGATTTCTTCTAAATGTTGATGGCAGAGCCGCAGCACTTATCGGATCATTATTAGAAAATGGCGATGAAATTATTGATAGTCCGGTCACTTCCCATGTTTTACGCTTATATCATGATGCAGCTATCCCTGAAGGTTTTATGAATCCAACTTTGGGAGACTCAAATAATGTCTAAAGGATTTGGCATTCATGGCTCAACAACAAGTCACGGTGGGACAGTCATGTCCACGCAGTCCCGAAGTTCACAGATGGGGAATCTCTTTCTTCGTGCGGGAGATGGTTTCGCCTGTCCAAAATGTAAAACTTGGTCTACCTTAATTAAGAGTAATGATCATGTGATTTTTGATGGAAAGGCCATGGCTTATGTAGGTGATAAATTTACTTGTGGGGCTTCATTGATGCCAAACCAAGTACATGTTGTAGGGACTAGTGGTGGAATAAGTTCATTAAATAGCCCAATTTTTAAGCCAAGTATGTTGCAGAATAATTTAACGAATAGTTTTGTAAGTGATAAGAAAAAATATGAAAATTACTATATAGAGAGAAACCAAACTGATTATGTGAAATTTAAGACTGCGATCCCTCCATATGATGAGGATAAAAAAGGATTATTTGGAATTGTTGCACAATTAGCCTCTGGAGTATGTGATTTTATTGTTACGTATGTTGTTAAAAATAAAGAACTTTTTGTAACGGTGTCATATATGCCGCCGGTGGTTAAAAATGATGCAAGTAAAATTATTCCGCGTGCGACCCTAAGACTATTTAAAGAAAAAAATAGAAAATTTGACTTGTTAAAAACTCAAGAGTTAAAAATTGCTAATGGTATTTGGAATACTGAAAAAGGAAAAGAGCCAGTTGGATCTTGTAATATCAACTTACCTGAACCTGATATATCACTCTTAAAAGTTGAATTAGATTTGGGATATATACTGAAGTTTGATGGTGGAACAGTTACACCAATTCCTAGTTTTAAAACTCATACCTTTACCTTAAACTCCGCAGCGAGAGAAGTTTGATGAAGCATTTTTTTATTTTCTTAACCTTATTTTTTATATTTGGTAGTACTGCTTGCTCGTCTGAGAAAATTAGTTTGAATCATCATGAAGTTAAAGAAGCTCAAAAAAAAGAATCAATTTCAACGCTGTCTAAAGAAGATACAGCTATAATAAATGATTATAAAAATACTATTAATAAACTTAATCTGAGAGATAAAGAAAACGCAGATAAAGTAATGAAAGATAGTTTGTCTGAAATAAAAAAGATCACGAATGATCAAGAACGACAAAAGATTGAAATGCAAATCTACTTAGCAACAGGCATGTATGAAGAGGCTTATAATCTTAATCATAAAATGTTAAAGGACTCTTTCAGTCAGGAACTTTTAGTGACTCAGTGTGAGTTAAGCTATTATGCTAAAAGATCGAAAGATGAATATGAAAAATGTTATTCCGATTTAGCATTGATTTTAAAAGAAGAATTAAGGAAAGTATCAAAAAATGACCCTCAGTATATTTATGGTGAGTGGGGCTATTTGCTATCAATGTATAAATCTGGGAACGTTGAATATAAAAATAAATTAAAAAAATTTATTGATTCAATTCAAGATGAAACGGTGAAATATCAATTCGAAAGTTCTTATGAATTAGCTGAAGAGCAAAAGAGTAGTTATGACAATAATTAAAATAAATAAGTTGTAATTCCTTTTTTATTGAATTCAACTACCTTGTCTATAGCTGATTTCAAGCACAGCCTCAACTTTTTATTGAGGCTCTATTCCAAAAACACTGATTTTTCAAAGCGCCTGAATTGCATAGCATAGAACCAATTCTTCAGCGAGTTTCGCCATGATTTGGTTCGTCATCACAGTTTTTGCAATTGCAGGTCTGATTAAAGGCACGATTGGGTTAGGCCTGCCTGCGGTATCGATGGGCTTACTTACCATTGTGATCAGTCCATTTCAGGCAGCCACATTATTAATCATTCCATCTATGGTCACCAACTTTTGGCAACTATTTGCTGAAGGGCAGGTATTGCGCCTAATTCAACGCTTTTGGCCCTTGTTACTTGGGATTATCGTCGGTTCAATTTGGAGTATTTTTCCAACTTTAGGACATGGTGAATTTAAAAGTGAAGCTTTACTGGGGGGCATGTTGGCACTATACGGACTGTATGGGCTTTGTGCCAAAAGCTTGCCGAACTTTGCACCACATGAAAAATGGCTATCTCCAATGATCGGTTATCTTGGTGGAGCGCTGACTGTTGCGACAGGTGTGGTGGTGATCCCTGTGGTGCCATATTTGCAAGGTTTGCAACTGAAACGCGATGATCTCGTACAGTCACTCGGTTTGGCCTTTACCACGTCGACTATTTGTTTGGCAGTGTTCTTACAGCAAAATCCTGTGGAAGATCTTCCGATTGATTATGCCATGTCAGCCATGGCACTGGTTCCTGCGCTCATTGGTATGTGGGCAGGGAAAAAAATCCGTTACCGCATTCCAGAACAAAAATTCCGTAAGGTGTTTTTTATCGGGTTGATTGCCCTCGGTGGCTATATGATGCTGCACCAGTTTGACGTGATTTAAAGCCTAGACTTAGCTAT
The DNA here is from genome assembly GCF_013419875.1 of Acinetobacter sp. YH12049. NCBI lineage: Bacteria > Pseudomonadati > Pseudomonadota > Gammaproteobacteria > Moraxellales > Moraxellaceae > Acinetobacter > Acinetobacter sp. YH12049. Next base: position 18,269 of record NZ_VOZH01000037.1, read on the forward strand.
CCAAAGCAGATTTTTGAGACAGTAGAAACTGACTGAAATGCTGATAATTTAAGGGTAAATCATCAAAATTACGTGCGGTGAGGAGCAGTTTTCGATTGGCCCATTTACCGCTGAGCTCAACTTGGGCAAAGGCATACAAACTGATTAATCGTTGGGCCGCACGTTTTGGCATGATGGCAACGCCCACACCATTCGCTATCACTTGCGCGATCGCGGCAAAATTCGGCAAACGCAGCCGATACTGAATTTCACAGCCGAATAATTTGGCTTGTGCCTCAATCGATTGTTGCAAGGAATGATATTGCATCAAACCGACAAAGGGATAATTTAAAATCTCTGCGGGTTTGACGCTAGATATCGAGGCCAATTCATGAGTTATAGGACAAATCAGCACCAACGGATCATCTGCAAACTCAAGTGTTTGTAACTTTTCGGATTTAAAGAAACCCGAAATTAGACCTAGTTGTGCATTGCCTTGTTCAATCGCTGCAATGATGTCTTTAGACTCGGCTTCATGCAGCTCAATTTGTGTATTGGGATTTTCCAGCAAATAGCGTGGCAGCAAAACCGGCAAATATTCACTTTGTGCAGATGAATTACACCATAAGGTCATATTGGAACTCAGCCCATGGGCAAAGGACAGCATTGCGTGTTCTAATTGTTGCCCCTCATGCAAGATGCGCTGCGCATGTTCAACCAAGGTTTGACCGGCAAGGGTTAGTTTGACCCCTTTGGCATGGCGAGTGAACAGGGTCGTGCGGTAATGCTGTTCGAGTTTTTTAATTCGTTCACTGGCTGCTTGTAGCGAGATGGCAGAACGAGCAGCGCCTTTGGTCAGACTACCGCTGTCAACAATGTGCAGTACCAATTGAAGGTCGAACAAATCCAGTCGCATACGGTGTATTCCTTGGCTAATGCCTTATCTTACCGAAAGAGTAGCTATAAAAAAAAGCGACCTTTCGGCCGCTTTTCAAATGAATGTTGTATTCTTTTTTAAATGTCTTGGGGCTTATTCTGATTTGTCGCCCAAGCTAAAGAACCAGTTCAAAATCAACGCTGCAAATGTAGCAGTACCAATACCACCTAAGTTGAAGTTACCAAATTGAAGTGCAAAGTCACCTGTACCTAAAATAATCGTGACTGCTGCCACCATCAGGTTTTTATTTTTTGAGAAATCGACTTTGTTTTCAATCCAGATTTTCGCACCTGCAATGGTAATTAGACCAAATACAACAATCGATGCACCTGTCAAAATGGCTTGCGGAATAGTATGAATAATCGCACCAAACTTTGGAGAAAGACCAAGGAAGATGGCGAATACACCCGCAAATACAAATACGATGGTCGAGTAAACACGTGTTACCGCCATCACACCAATATTTTCGCCATAGGTTGTCATACCCGGACCGCCGACACCGCCTGAAAGTGTGGTTGCAACACCATCTGCAACGAAGGCTTTACCAATGTGCGGATCGAGATTTTCACCTGTCATCGCACCTACAGCTTTGATGTGACCAAGGTTTTCTGCAACCAAAATCAACGCAATCGGTGCAATGATGAGCATGGCATTGAAGTCAAACACGGGTGAATGGAAGTGCGGAACACCAAACCAAGCCGCTTCTTGTACGGGAACGAAATTGATTGGTGTGCCATGACCCATGACATTGGAAATGATGTAATACACCAAGTAAGCGAGTAGAAGGCCAACTAAGAGTAATAGACGTTGTAATAAACCTTTGGTGAACACAGCAATTGAACCCATACATAGTACGGTTACTAAAGCCATCCACATATTAAAGTTATTACCGGCAACCCCTTTAATGGTCACTGGGGCAAGGTTGAGACCAATGATCATCACCACTGCACCTGTAACGACAGGTGGCATGAGTTTTTCAATCCAACGGGTACCCGTTGCCATCACGATAAAACCAAAAATGGCATATAAAATACCGCAGGCCATAATCCCGCCAGCAGCCATCGCGATATTGGCATTTGGCGCGCCAGTACCTGACGCTGCATAACCTGTTGCGGCAATGACCACACCAATAAAGGCAAAGCTTGAGCCCAGATAACTTGGTACACGACCACCAGTCATAAAGAAGAACAAGATGGTACAGATGCCCGACATTAAAATTGCAAGATTGGCATCAAAACCCATCAAGAATGGTGCAAGAACCGTTGCACCAAACATTGCAAAGGCATGCTGTATCCCCAATACAACACTTTGCACAGGCGGAAGATACTCATTGGTACCGACAGGACGTGCATCAATATTGCCTTCGTATGGGCACCATTTGGGAAACCAATTGGACATAAAATGAGCACTCAAAAGATAAATTGTGCACATCATACTCTTGTTTTTTAGAAGATTTAATTACTTTTAAAAATATTTTGTTCAAATTAATTACCTGACTTTACATGTATTTTTACCAAGTGGTAAAAGTTTTTTATATGTAAAATTAATGTTAAATCATGTAATTAATCATTGTTGGTTTTTTATCTTAGTTCATAAATTTTTCTTATTTTATATATTCCTAAACAATTTAAAGCTAAAGTGATTGCTTAAAAAAAAAGCACATCCATGGATGTGCTTCGTTTGGGGTTGGAAGTTTTAGCCAGTATTACGTAGACCGGCAGCGATACCGGCAATACTTACCATCAAGGCATGATCAACAGGCGTATTTTCTGCTTGGCGTGCTGCCAAATAAGCACGACGGCGTTTCATTAACTCGGCTTGTAGTAAATGTAGCGGCAGTAGATAGGGCTTACGTACTTTCATGGATTGGTCGAGCACATCGTTACTGCTGAGTAATTTCGATTCACCTTTGAGTACTAATAGCGTTTGTACCGCATCACGTAAACGCTGACGTAACTCTTCGCCCAACTGTTTGAGGTCTGCGTCATCAGTCAGATGAGACTCATAATACAGCGCCACATGACCATCGGCTTTGGACAAGACCATTTCCAACATATCAATCAGGGTTTGGAAATACGGCCATTGCTCTAACATTTCTTCGAGTGTCTGCTTTTGACCTTGATCAATCACTTGATTAATCGCAGCACCAGTACCGAGCCAAGCAGGAAGCATCAAACGGATTTGCGTCCATGCGAACACCCAAGGAATCGCACGTAATGACTCAATTCCACCGCTAACTTTACGTTTGGCTGGGCGTGAACCGAGCGGTAACATTTGTAGCTCCAGTTCGGGTGTCACAGTCCGTAGATATTTTACAAAATGCGGATTTTCACGCACGGTTTGACGATACACCTGTACCGACAGATCCGTCATGCTGTGCATGAGCTGACGCCATTCCTGTTTAGGTTCAGGCGGTGGCAATAAGGTCGCTTCTAAGGTCGCAGCGGTGTAAATTTCTAAGTTTTGTAAGGCAATGCCTTCTAATCCAAACTTGAAGCGAATCATTTCCCCTTGTTCAGTGACACGAATCGCTCCTGAAATCGAGCCCGGTGGCTGTGAAAACAGCGCTTGCTGTGTCGGCGCACCACCACGGCTGATTGAACCGCCACGGCCATGGAATAATGTCAGTTGTACATCATGCTTTTTCGCAACTGCGGTTAATTCTTCCTGTGCACGATACTGCGCCCAGTTTGCCGACATAAAGCCCGCATCTTTGGCTGAGTCTGAATAGCCAATCATCACCTCGTGTTTACCCTGAATATGCTGTTTATACCAATGCATATTGAATAGGGTATTCATGGTACGAGCTGCACCATCCAAATCTTTTAAAGTTTCAAACAGTGGCACGACACGTAGCGCTTGTTTGATGCCCGCTTCTTTTTGCAGTAACAATACGGCCAAGACATCACTCGGATGTTCTGCCATGGAAATAATATAAGCCCCTAAACTTTCAGGTGGTTGCTCTGCCAAAGTGCGCATGGTTGCAAAGACTTCTTGCACATCTGGATGTTCAATCAGACTTTGTTTCGGCTCATTTAAAAACTTCGGTAGCAGTGGTCGTTTGCTTTGCAGTTCCTGAATCAAGAAGTTTTGACGGGCTTGCTCCGTCCATGTTTCAAAATTGCCTAAACCTAAATATTCAGTAATGGCAGAAATCGCTTGGCGATGACGAGTCGACTCCTGACGAATATCGAGTTTGAGTAATTCGATACCGAAACAATTCACCCGATGAATAAAGTCGAGTAACTGACCATTGGCAATTTCAGGTAAACCGCTGTCGATCAGTGAACGGTAGCAAACCAACAGTGGATCAAGCAGCTCATGGCGGCTTTTAATGACTTGGCTATCGTCAGCATCTTCACCACGAAGTTTCAGTGCCAACCAGTGACGAGTGGCTTTAAGGCGTTCACGTGCATCACGGAGATATTCACGATAGGGTTCAGGGTGGAAATGACCCAAAGCGTCACTGAGTTCTTTACTGCATTCTTGAATAGAGAGTTCCCAACGCAGGTCTTCGATATCGCGTAAATACAGGTCGGCAGCTTTCCAACGTGAAAGCCAAAGCACTTCTTGAGTAATATTATGGGTGACGTTTGGGTTACCATCACGGTCACCGCCCATCCATGACGCAAAGCGCACAGGGGCAACATTTAATGGCAAGGTCTTGCCACAATGATCTTGGACCATGCCATCCAATTCACGCATGAATTTGGGTACAGCATTCCACAAGGTCTGTTCAATGGTCGTGAAGCCCCATTTTGCTTCGTCGACAGGCGTCGGGCGATGTTGACGAATTTCATCCGTTTGCCATGCCGAGCAAATCAGTTGTTTTAAATCATCCAGTACGGCTTTGCGTTCGCGTGGCGTAAGTTTTTGTTGATCCATTTTAAACAGGCAATCATTAATCCCATCATATTTCTGGATCAAGGTACGGCGGCTGACTTCGGTTGGATGTGCAGTCAGGACCAGTTCAATTTTTAATTCACAGATTTGTTGGAACAGTTGTTCTGTACTGATGTTATTGCTTTTAAATTTTTCAAATAAATGATCGAGTGGATTCGGTGATGGTGCTTGCTCATCAAACTCACTTTGGCGACGGCTGCGCACCACATTGTATTGTTCGGCAATATTGGCAAAGTTGAGAAAGTGTGTAAATGCACGGGTCAGAGGCAGAATTTCTTCATCTTTTAAATTTAAAAATAATTGTTCTAACTGTTTTTCAGCTTCAACTTGTCCATCGCGCGCGCCTTTAGACAAAGCACGAATTTGCTCTACCTGATTAAACAAATCTTGTCCTGCATGCTGCTTTAGGGTTTCACCTAATAAATTGCCCAGTAAGCGCACGTCTTCACGTAATGGAGCATCAATTTGTTGAATCATTTGTTATTTCTCCGCGTATTCCTGTCTCGACTATACCCCGAAAGTGCTGTGGCAAAAGGGGGGTACAGACAAAAGTCGGATGACTTTTCTAGGTAAATGAGCAGTAGCTATGCCATTTGTTTCAGTTTAGCCTTGAAATATTTCAGAAAATGCTTAGTTCTGTGTGCCGAGTTGATATTTCAGCATAAAGATGTCGATGGCAGAGTGAATAATGGCCTGTCGCTCTGCTGTTTCAGGTACTGGGCGCATGCCCAATAAGACTTCTTGATGGCGTAGTCCCATCAGTAGCGACACAATCAGTTCAGTTTGTCGGGCAGGATTATCCTGCTGAATGAAATTTAAAGCTGCTGCGTCTTGAAAGAAATTCTCCCAGACTTGGCGCATTTTCAAATGTGAGGCACGGAAAAACTGTTCCACCAAAGGACTGTGTTCGGCAGCCAACTCCAAAAGTAATAAATCCAGTTTAATGGCTTCAGGCAAATTCATGATGTTCAGCCCCAACTCACAAATTTCAACGAAAGCCTGCATAAAATGACTTTCGCTGTGCAGATGTCGCGGGCGGGTATTCAAAATATATTCACAGGTGTCTTCAATCGCACTGGTAAATAAGGTGGCTTTGTCCTGAAAATGATTATAGACCGTCAGTTTGGTGACCGCTGCATGTTGGGCAATCTGATTCATGCTGCAACCGTGATAGCCCATTTCTAAAAATAATTGTTTTGCAGACTCTAAAATCCGTTGTCGTTTTTCTAAGTCTTTTGGGCGGCCGACATTCATTTGCTGAAAAAATTCCAAAAAAGGCGAAAAGGTCATTGATTTAGGATAATTAATCTAATTAATGTACCGCATGGTTTATTAATTAAAAAATAACCAAATTAATTGAATAATATTCTGCCCTAAAAAAGACTTTTTATTAAGAGCGAACTTCATGAGTACGATTAAGATCACAGTTGTCAGCATGATTATCGTTTGCAGTGTGACCTTATGGGGATGCAGCAAGGATAAAGCCCAAACGGAACAGGAAGTGCCATTTGTGATGGTGACTCAGCCAGGCGCCACACATTTTGAACAAAAAAGTTATGCGGGTGATGTACAAGCCCGCCAGCAAACAGCTTTAGCTTTTCGGGTTGGCGGCCAAATCACTGAGCGCTATGTCGATGTTGGAGACCAAGTCCGAGTCGGGCAAGTCTTGGCAAAATTAGACGTCAAAGATGCACAGTTGCAACTGAATGCAGCACAAGCGCAGCTTGAAAGTGCGCGTTCCGCTGCACAAATTGCTGAAGATGAACTAAAACGCTTTAAGCAATTATTGCCAGTCAATGCTGTGAGTCGTTCGCAGTACGATGCTGTAGAAAACCAATATAAAGCAGCACAGTCGAACTTAAAGCAAGCTCAATCCAATTATGATGTGAGTCGTAATCAGACCGGTTATAACCAATTAATTGCCAATAAAACTGGGGTCATTACTGAGCGTAATATTGAGATTGGTCAAGTGATTGCAGCAGGACAACCGGCATTTCAATTGGCGATAGCAGGTGAACGTGACGTGGTCATTGGTGTGCCTGAACAAGCGGTTACTGAAATTAAAACAGGGCAGGATGCATGGGTTACCTTGTGGTCGAAACCACAGGAAAAATTTGCAGGCTATGTACGTGAAATTAGTCCTGCTGCCGATCAGTCTCGTACTTATAGTGTCAAAGTGGCATTACGTGAAGGCAATAGCGCCATTCAACTGGGGCAAAGTGCACGGGTATTTTTAACTAAATGTGCGGAATTCTCCATCTATAATCTGTGATTTAGATGGAGATGGATAGCACGCCTTTTCAGTCGGGTCTCTCTTGGTTTTGGATGTATTCTCGAATTACATCAATTGTCGCTCCACCTGTTGTAAGTAGACAGTATGCCCTCGTCCAAAGCACAGGTTTCCAATAATAAGGTTTTAGTTCTTCACCGAACTCCTTGC
>NZ_VOZH01000038.1:0-23957 GCF_013419875.1 Acinetobacter sp. YH12049
GGACAAGCATCGTCATTTTATTATGGTCAGCCTCAAGGTGAAGTGTGTCTAATCAACAGGGTTTTCGGTCTCTAAGCACTTTTAAAAAGGAACTTCATCGACTCAAATCTCTATTTGCAACAGTGCCTTTTTTTGACCTTTGCTTCAACTTTCATACAGTCGGTATGCATCATATCCTGGTTTTGAGATGCTTCCATTTGCATGGATTTCATCTGTTCAGATGGCATTAAACACCGCTTATGTACAGACGAAGCAGCAGCAGCCGATCCTACTAAAAGGATAGCAAACGATAAAAACAGCGATAGGCATGTTTTTAACCACTGCATAGAGATAAGACCAAAATTTAAGCTTTTTTAGTTTTACAGATTCGAAAGGAAATGACAACAATTTCATGAATAGTAGCCGAAGCTACCATTCATGATTCCAAGTCATATTATTTTAAAAAACTAATTCGATACCTGCACCATATTTCCATCCCTTTTCAGACTCTGTTGCCTCTTGCATAGAAGTGGCTTTCTGTCCTTTTTCATATTGGTAAGCAACATCAATGAAAGGTTTAATTCGCTTAGTAATCTCATATCGGGTTTTGATACCAGTTTTAAGTTCTGATAAACCTGATTTTGCAGCATAGTTAGAATCATCGCTAAATATTACATCTGCTTCGATATAAGGTTGAGTAATAAGTTTCTGAGTTAAAAGCAAATCACGTTCTAATTCAAAACTTGCTCCCCAAAAATTATTCTCACCGCCATAAAGATATGCTTGTGTTTCAAAGAAATAAGGAGCTAATCCTAATACACCAATAACACCATCAACTCGATCACTGTTGCTGCTATTTTTATCTTCGCTATATCTTACACCAGCTTGTATATCCCAAAATGGGGCTACGTTACGGCTATAAAGTGCTGATACAGCATATTTTGGATCATTACTTTCTGACTTTTCCGAATTGGCTTCAATAAATAGACGATTTTCATCTGTTCCAATCAAAGTTTCAAGCTTTGTTCCTAGGTTGCCCTTACCGTCTTCATCAACCATCCATGCATTTTCAAGTCTTGTTACTTGATAAATTTGTCCGCCATGTTCTTTAAGATGATCATCGTGAGATCCGTCTGATGTCTTTCTTGCAGTCAAAATAATATTATCTCCCCCATTTGCATTTTCCATTGAATAATATTCTGGATACAATTCTTGGGGGCTATATCTTAAGCCGCCAGACTCCTGTAATAAGACTCTCATACCATTTGTAATATTACTTTCTTGTTCCGAAGTGCTGCTATTAGCAAAAGTTAAGTTTGATATACTTATTAATGCAATTGATAAGACTGTTTTTGAGAAGAAATTCTTAGTGATTTGCATGTGGATTTACTCCCTTCTCATTTACTTGGGACTGAGGAACAGTCTTTGTAGAATTACCATCTTCCACTTGAGCTACAATGAGTTTATTCATCATTCCTGCACTCATATGGTAAAGCAGGTGACAATGAATAGCCCACTCACCTAACTCATCAGCTGTGAGTAGAGTGGTTATCGTTTTCCCAGGTGGAACAATTACCGTATGTTTGTTTGGCATATTGCTTGGATCCTGACCATTCTCAAGCTGCATAAACATGCCATGTAAGTGCATTGGGTGAGCCATCATACTGTCATTGACAAATTTTAAGCGAATACGTTCACCATACTTCACCACTAGTGGGTCGGCTTCATTAAATTTTTTACCATTTATTGTCCAAATATAACGCTCCATGTTTCCACCAAGACGGATCTCTATTTCACGTTCAGCTGCACGAGTGTCTTTTTGAGGATCTAACGATTGCAAATCACTATATTGCAATGCTTTATTACCTTCAGGTGTTGAAGCATTTGCCCATCCAAATACGGTATTATCATTCTTGTCTGAAGCCGCCTTAACAGTAGCGCTATTCATCGGCATATCATGATCCATACCTTTCATAGAAGACATATCATGATCCATACCTTTCATAGAAGACATATCGTGATTCATGCCTTTCATAGAAGACATATCGTGATTCATGCCTTTCATAGAAGACATATCATGATTCATATCTTTCATAGAAGACATATCATGATCCATACCTTTCATAGAAGACATATCGTGATTCATGCCTTTCATAGAAGACATATCATGATCCATACCTTTCATAGAAGACATATCGTGATCCATATCTTTCATAGATGACATATCATGATTCATTCCCATATCTTCCATAGTCAATAAAGAACGAGGACGAGGCTTAGGCATCTCAATTTGTTTGACTGCTGGGCTGCTTTCTTCATGTAATGTTCCCACTGAAAAACCGGTACGATCAATAGATTCAGCTTCAATTTGGTAATGTGCTTGTTTTGGTTCCACAATGACATCATAGGTTTCAGCAGTACCAATACGGAACTCATCTACAGGAACCGGCTTTACAGGTTGACCATCAGCACTGACTACAGTCATTTTTAGGTTTGGAATGCGTACATCAAAGAATGACATAGCGGAAGCATTAATAAAACGAAGGCGAACTTTTTCACCAGCTTTGAAGTTACCGGTCCAGTTTTGCTGAGGTGTTTTGCCATTCATTAAAAATGTATAACCAGTCACATCGGACATATCTGTTTTCAGCATTCGCATCTGATTCCACATAGAACGGTCTTGCCAAGTCGCTTTTAGCCCATCACGTTTAACTTGTTTTAATACATCGAATACTGTTTCGCGGCGGTTCTGATAGTAATCTGCTTCTTTTTTAATATTTTTCATAATTTGATCACTTGTCGAATTATGAAAATCAGAAAGCAAAACAACGTAATCTTTATCGGTTTTTTCAGCAGCTGTTAGTGGAGTTTTATCTTTAGGATAAATAACAAAAGCACCATATAAACCGTCTTGTTCTTGTCCTTTACTATGTGAATGATACCAATAAGTACCATTTTGGCGGACTTTAAACTTATATTCATAAGTTTTATTAGGGGCAATGCCATTAAATTTGTTAAATCCAGGTACACCATCCATAATTCCAGGTAATAATAAGCCATGCCAATGGATTGAAGAGTCCTGATTTTTTAACTTATTGTGAACACGGATAACGGCCTCATCACCTTCTTCAAATTCAAGAAGTGGTGCAACGAATTTACCATTTACAGTAATTCTCTCAACTGGTTTTCCTGTGATATTTACAGTTTGTTCAGCGATTGTTAAATCATATTCTTTAACTGCCGCCATTACCCAAGTTGATGAAAATAAACCAACTCCAATTAAGAGTATATGACTTAACTTTTTTGACATTCTATCTCACCTTTAGATTTTTTGACATTCTATCTCACCTTTAGAAAGGTCAAGGTTGAAGTAATAAAGCAAATATTTAGTATAAACTTTAATACTTCTTTCTCGCTATTTATAAAATTATTTATTGCTACTAGGCATATTCATCTTTGAATGATCCATTTTAGAATGGTCCATATTCATCATAGAATGATCCATTTTTGACATGTCAGATGAGTTAGGAGACTGATGTTGACTATGATCTTGCTGAGTCTTGTCATCTTTTTCCATTTTACAAGGTTTTGTACAAGGTTCCTGTGCTTTTACCGTTTTAGTGGCACTTGAGGTTGATACATCTTTTGCCCAAGATTGAGTACCAGCAATTAAAGTTCCAGCACACATTAAAATTGTTAGACTACGACGCACTACAGTTTTCATAAGTTTCTCTAAAAGTTAATTTCTTGCTACTACACTAAAGTGAAGCACTGAACATCTAAGTGACTTGAAAATGACATTTTTGTAATCTATCTCGATCAGATGTTTTATAACGTTATTATAGTTTTAATGAATAACTTAGGATTCTGAGATGAGAATACTATTAGTTGAAGATGAACAAAAAACTGGTGATTATCTCAAGCAAGGTTTATCCGAAGCTGGCTATATTACGGACTGGGTTACAGATGGGTTAACGGGTAAACATCAAGCTCTTTCTGAAGAGTATGACTTAATTATTTTAGACGTGATGTTACCTGGACTAAATGGTTGGAATATTATCAATGATATTCGTAGCAGCGGTAAAACAATGCCCATTCTTTTTCTTACCGCCCGAGATCAAATCGAAGATCGAGTAAAAGGATTAGAGCTAGGCGCTGATGATTATTTAGTTAAGCCTTTTGCTTTTGCAGAGCTTCTAGCTCGAATAAAAACGCTCCTTAGACGAGGGCAACAAAGAGAAGATAATAATATTATTAAGATTGCTGATTTAGAACTTGATTTGAGAAAACGTCGGGTAACACGAGCAGGTCAACGCATTGATCTGACGGCTAAAGAATTTGCGCTTATGGAGCTTTTTATGCGTAGAAGAGGTGAAATTCTACCAAGAGCACTTATTGCATCTCAAATTTGGGATATGAACTTTGATAGTGATACAAATGTAGTTGAAGTCGCTATTAAACGATTAAGAAATAAAGTAGATAGTAATTTTACCCCTAAGTTAATTCAGAATATTCGAGGAATGGGGTATGTATTAGAGGTAGAAGATGAATAATAAATTATTCAAATCTATCAGTTTTCGTATTGGTATTATTTTCTCATTATCGACTATATGCATTCTCATTATGATGGGGTTTTTCATCCATAAATTAGTGATGCATCATTTTGAAACGCAAGATCGTACCCAATTAGAAGGTAAAATCCAGCTTATTCAGAATCTTCTCCAACAGCATCCTAAAAATTCTCCAGAACTTGATCTATATTTGAAAGATGCTTTAGTTGGACACCATGATCTTATGGTCCAAATAGAACGACCGGCAGGTCAGATTTTATTTAGTTCAGCATCTTCAATCATTAATACTCAACAGTTAATCAAGTCAGCAAATAACCCTTGGATTAAATGGAAAATTAAGAATAAGACCTATCGTGGCATGATCTACAACACGGATATAAACAAAAATACTGAAATACAATCTGTACGCATTATTGTGGGGATAGATACATCTGAACATCTACATTTTTTAAATGATTTTAAGCGTCAACTTTTTTACATTGGTTTAGCCGGTACGATTTGTTTAATGTTTTTAGGTTGGTTTGCAACCTGGAGAGGTTTAAGACCCGTGCAAAAAATGGCTAAGGTCGCAGAAGGCATTTCTGCCCAACATCTTTCAGAACGTTTAGAAGTTGAGCACACACCAACAGAACTAAAATCATTAGCAATTGCCTTCAATGATATGCTCGACAGACTAGAATCAGCTTTAGAAAGGCTTTCCGATTTTTCATCTGATTTAGCGCATGAAATTAGAACACCGATTAATAACTTAATGACTCAAACTCAAGTATGTCTTGCCCGTAAACGAGATACCAGTACCTATCAAGAAGTACTATTTTCTAATTTAGAAGAATTAGAACGTTTGGCTCGAATGGTATCCGATATGCTTTTCTTGGCAAAAGCAGAACATGGCCTAAAATTACAGAACTTACAGAATATTGACCTGGTTAAAGAAGTTACAGCCTTATTTGATTTCTATGATGCGCTAGCTGCCGAAAAAAATATGACGCTTCAACAAACAGGATCTGGAAATGTCAAAGGTGATCCTGCTATGTTACGTCGAGCACTCAGCAATCTATTATCTAATGCAGTTAAATATGGAAATAAGAATTCTACAATACGCATAAAACTTCAACAGAATTTAGATAACACAATATTTTCAATTGAAAATGAAGGCCCTGAAATCTCTCCTGAACAACTATCCAGGTTATTTGATCGATTTTATCGAACAGATGCATCTAGACAAAGAACAGAAGAAGGAACCGGCTTAGGGCTCGCGATAACAAAATCTATTCTTGATATGCTTGGGGCGACCATCCAGGCTGAATCCCTCAATGGTCGAATCATTTTTACCATTGTTTTTCAAAGTGAATCCATGCAAGGGGAATCATTTTAACTCATTTTTTGAACATCTTCCATTTACCCGAGTTGACCTTACATAAAGCTCAAACTGAGAGCCAGAGCTACGCCAGCACCTATCATGGCAATTGTGTAGCCAAATATGATAGCTCGGCCAAACTGTGCCCCCCCTGTCATCCATGCAATTGTCGCTTTGCTTAACATGTTGCTCAGTGTGGCCAGCCCTAGCGCGACAGCAGCCACATTTGTTGTTAAGCCTTCAGTACTATGCAGGCGGGCAAGTGAGACTAAAATAGCATCTACGTCTGCTAGCCCAGAAATAGTCGATAATACGAAGATGCCGCTGGTGCCCAACCATTGTTTTGCTGCCGGGACCAAGACTGCCATGACAGCCAGGAAAGCAGCGAAGCTGAATGCTGTCCCAAGATCAAAAGGAGCCATTGCTTCTATTGTTCGATCGTTGTTTTCAGCGCTGGTAATTTGGCGTTGTCTCCACAATGCCATACCCAGCAGAAGGATTCCCGCAATCATCATTGCACCACCAAAAGTGCTTAGCAATGCTGGCTCAATGACGCCTATCAGCACAACCATACGAAAAAACATGATGCCACAGGCAGCCAATGTTCCAGAAATAGCAGCACTGACCATGACGGGGTGCTGGCGTGTATAGCGTGCCAGTGCGACAGTTGCAGCTGTAGAAGATGCCAAACCACCCAATAGACCTGTCCAGAATATGCCTCTTTCTGAACCGGTAAGCCGCATGGCAAAATGACCTGCCAGAGAGAGTCCGGCAATCAGGATCACTGCCCACCATAACTGGTAAGGATTTAATGCAGCAAAAGGTCCCAGACCCGTATTGGGTAAGTAGGGTAATATAACGACAGAAAGTACCAGCAACTGCAGGGATGCGGTTAATTCACGATGCTCTATCAAGCGTAGCCAACCGTGTAAGGTTGGCTTGAGATCCAAAAATACAGCGACGATTACAGCCGCGGTTAATGCTAAAGTAACATTACCATGGGATGCATATGCACCTAAAACTAATGTCAACAGCATCGCGATCGTCGTGGTAGCGCTTAGATTACCGGAAAGTTTTGCGGTACGCGCGTAGGACACTGTTAATAATAAGGAAAGCCCTAATACGGCCGCGACCAGCGGCCAAGGCCCGAAGTTTGGTTGTAAATGACCGAGCACTCCTCCGAGCAATCCTGTCAATGTGAAGGTACGTAGGCCTGCTACTCGGCTGCCCTCGGGCAATTCACGATCGTGCCATCCTCGTTCTAAACCAATGAGCAGGCCGATGGCAAGTGCTGCAATAAGACCTGGTACATCTGGTGGAAGAAAAGAACTCTCTATCATAACTTTTTATTTCGCAGGCGAAGGGCATTCGTGATGACTGAAGCTGAACTAAAACTCATCGCCAAGGCCGCAATCATGGGTGACAATAACCAACCGGTAAATGGATAGAGTACGCCAGCTGCGATTGGGATACCCAAGGCATTGTAAAGGAAAGCAAACATGAGGTTCTGTTTCATGTTGCCAACAGTAGCTTCCGAAAGGGAACGGGCAACCGCGATACCGCGTAAATCCCCCTTGACCAGCGTAACTTGAGCACTATTCATTGCGACATCAGTTCCGGTCCCCATAGCGATACCGACATCAGCCTTGGCTAGTGCTGGTGCATCATTGATTCCATCGCCGGCCATTGCCACGATGCGACCTTCCTTCTGCAATTTGCTGACCAGTTCTAGTTTATCTGCGGGTTTAACTTCACCATGTACCTCATCAATACCCAGACGTGCTGCGACTGAACGGGCAGTGGTGAGACCATCTCCTGTTGCCATCACGATACGTAGTCCAGCTTCCTTCAGGGTGGCAAGTGCTTCAGGGGTACTTTTTTTGATGGGATCGGATACTGCAAGCAGGCCGGCCAATTCACCATTGATGGCTAGATGCATCACACTTGCACCTTCTGAACGCAGCTCTTCGGCTTGCGGAATCAGAGATTGTACCGAGATACCTAATTGCTCCATCAGTGCTGTGTTGCCCAAAGCTAACTGACGATCGCCCACTTGACCTCGAACACCAATCCCTGAGCCTGATTCAAAATTATCTGGTGTTTCAAGAGACAGGCCACGTTCGTGTGCTGCATTTACAATCGCTTCGGCTAGCGGGTGTTCACTGCCTTGATCAAGACTGGCGGCTAAACGTAATACTTCAGATTCATCGAAACCTGATGCGGCAACCACACGATCGAATACAGGGCGTCCTTCGGTCAACGTACCTGTTTTATCGATGATTAGTGTGTCAATCTTGCGCAGATTCTCAATGGCTGCTGCATCGCGGAACAACACACCATGAGTAGCACCTTGACCCGTTGCAACCATGATAGACATTGGAGTTGCCAAGCCTAGTGCACAAGGACAGGCAATAATGAGTACTGCCACAGCATTGATTAATGCATAAACCCAGCTCGACTCTTCTGGGCCGAACAATCCCCATCCAAAGAAGGTAAGCAAGGCAATGGTCACTACAGCCATGACGAACCAACCTGCTACCTGATCAGCCATACGTTGCATTGGTGCTCTCGAGCGTTGAGCTTGTGCCACCATCTGTACGATCTGGGACAACATGGTACTTGAACCAATTTTCTCTGAACGCATGATCAATGAACCATTGGTATTCAGGGTAGCGCCAATGACTTTATCGCCGACACGTTTAGTGATTGGTAAAGGTTCGCCTGTCAGCATTGATTCATCTACTGAACTACTTCCTTCAGTGACTACACCATCCACAGGAACTTTTTCACCTGGGCGGATGCGAAGTAAATCTCCTACATGGACATGAGTCAGAGGAACGTCTTCCTCAGTTCCATCGGACAGAATTCGGCGAGCTGTTTTAGGAGCAAGTCCGAGTAGTGACTTAATTGCAGCAGAAGTTTGCGAACGTGCTTTTAATTCTAGTATTTGTCCCAGTAGGGTCAACGAAATAATGACCGCTGAAGCTTCAAAGTAAACAGCGACACGGCCCATGGAAATAAATGAGTCTGGAAAGATTTGTGGCGCTACAGTTGCAACCACACTGTAAATAAAAGCAGCCCCTGTACCTAGACCGATCAGGGTCCACATGTTCGGGCTGCGATTCACGACCGATTGCCAACCACGGGAAAAAAATGGCCAACCTGCCCACAGTACAATCGGGAGTGACAACACTAATTCAATCCAGCTCTGAACTGCCATGTCGAACAGGTTCAGTTGATGGCCAAACATTGCCAAAAAAGTCACGACTATGGTGAGTGGCAGTGTCCACCAGAAGCGTCGACGGAAATCACGTAACTCAGGATTCTCATCTTCCTCTAACTCGGGAATGAGTGGCTCCAGTGTCATTCCGCATTTAGGACAGTTTCCAGGATGATCCTGTCTAATTTCTGGATGCATTGGGCAAGTATAGATGGTCGTGCCTGTTGTGCTTGCATCATTAACGGATTGAGTAGTCTGATGATGCTGTGTATGTGCATCGGCAGTCGTCGTTGCGGGTTTAGCGATATATTGCACCGGGCTGCTATGAAACTTTGATTGACATTTATCACTGCAAAAAAAGTAAGTTTTCCCCTTAAATTCCTCATGGTATTTCGATTCTTCAGTGACGGTCATACCACAGACTGGGTCTTTCAGTACGTCTGTTGTAGCCTGTGCCATATGGTCCTGGTTATGATTTTTTTGATCTGACATAAATAATTCTCTTATGGAAAAGTGGTTTTATGGCCGAATTTTGGAATAAATCTCGGAGTCTGTTGAGCATAGCTGTCATAGACAGCGCCAAACTGTTTACTCATTTCAGCCTCTTCCTTAATTGCCAAGCGGCTGTACATTAAGAGTAAGATTGGAAACATAATCAGTGTCAGTAAAGTTGGCCATTGCAATAAAAACCCCAGCAAGATCAAGATAAAAGCCACGTATTGGGGGTGACGTATGCGCGCATAGGGTCCGGTTACTGCCAATTGGTGATGACGTTGTGCGTGGTACAACACGTTCCATGCTGATGACAGTAAATAGAAACCATAGCCCAAAAAAATATAACTCGCGATGTGCAGAATGCCAAAATGTGGATCACCCTTTTCACCCAGTAGCGTTGACCATAAGTGACCTGAGTTATGCGACAGCAAATCAAGTTCAGGAAAGCGAGTTTGTAGCCAGCCTGACAACAGGTAAATGGTTAAAGGGAAACCATACATCTCGACAAACAATGCAATGATGAAAGCAGAGAAAGCGCTAAAAGTACGCCAGTCTCGTGCTGTGGCGGGTTTAAAAAAACTGAAGGCAAACATAATGAAAATTGCCGAATTTATGATGACGAGCCACCACAGACCATAGGCCGATTCCGCATGATTCATGAGGGGTCTCCTGGTTCGCGTGATTTTTTATTATCTGATGTGTCTGGATTTTTCTGTTGATGATGGTGATGTCCATGACCACCATGCATAAAAATATGCATGAGTGGGCATGCTAAAAGGAGTAAAAAGGGTAAAACACCAACGACATGGGCCAAATGCTCGGTTAAGAGAAAATAGGCTGCCACACCACCAATCACGAATAGGCCGATGGCATAACGTGTAGACCAAAAGTTAGGTACTGAATTATGTTCTTGAGGTTGATGGTTCATGGTGCTTCCCTCTCTAATTCATGGGTAATTATTTAGTTGTGGAGGGAGGCATACAGTCCATCATCATCTGCATCATGGATTGCATCATGTCCATACGTTTTTCCATCATCTGCTGACGGTCAGCCATATTTGCATTCATGCTTTGGCCGCTCATCTGTTTCATCATGCTCATACCTCCTTGCATGAGTTTCATGTGCTCAGCCATAAGTTTTTGACGTTCTTGAGGGTTTTTTGCAGCCATCATCTTTGCATGCATGGCTTGCATTGCTTTCATGTGCTGGTCCATTGCAGCCATTTTATCTGTAGCAGTGGTGCTGGTAACTGTTTGCTTAATTGTTACTGCAGATGGTGCTGTTTTTTCAGGATGGTGATCTTTGTGTTCATCGGATTGCTGTGCAAATGTATTCAATGACGCGGCTGCGATACATAAGCCCAAAAAAATGTTTTTGAATTTCATCATAATTTTTTCCTTTAAATAATTTGGAAGTAAAAGCTATGTTTTAGTACTGAACAGAGTCTAGGAATTTGACTACTAAACTGATGAAATTTTTGGTTATTCTCTGTCTCTCTTAAAAATTTTAGCACTATTAATTAATTATTTTTAAAAATGACAAAAATGTAATTTTGAGATCTTCTCGAAATATATAGTCTATGCTGAGATGACAAAAATTTTATTTAATATTAATCTTTTAAAACTATTAAAGTTGTTATGATTTTATGTGCTTAAAAAAAATAAAAATGAAATGATTAGATGACTCCAAGGCTAGTTAGAGACACATTCTTAATGTAATTTACACTGTTATTCCTTTAAAGAAAAAATACAGTTGATCAAAATAGTTTTTTATAGAAAAAAGGGTGGATAATTTAATTATTAAACTTATTGGTATATTTATTAGATAGAAGGTAAAGAAGATTATTTTTAATATTAGGGTTTATAATCCAAATTTCAGAGTAAGGAATCTACTACTTATATAATAGAGACTCCATCTCCAAAACAGTACTACTGTATGAATGAGTTGTATTCAATGCAGGGAAGAATGTAGATCCTTAATACTAACGGAAAATTATTTTACTGAATTTTCATGTAAAGACTCATTTAATTGATCAATCACTGTCGTCCATTCACCATCAGAGTGTAGTTTTTCTTCTAAAAAATGACGTTGAGCATCAGTCCAAAAAATTGCTTGTGTTAAAAAAACATCTCCAGCTAGCTGATGGCTCTCTATGAATTTTGCAATTGCTTCTTCAGTAGAAGCTAAACCAAGCTGTTCAAATAATTTGGTCATTCTTGGACGTGTTTGAGTCATGTGCTTAGCCCACAAATTTATATTAGATCAAATTAAACATAACATGTTTATATTTAAACTAAAATATAAAAAATTAAATAGCTACTATTTTCTTAGACAAAATGATTACTACATTTCATAAATCAACCACCTACATAATTTGTTTGTTAAATGATCATTATTTTTCAATAAGATTATTTTAATAGTTAAAGATTTTAAATTTTAAAAATGACAAAAATGTAATTTTGAAGTCATCGCTATGTTTCTGTCTCTCACTAATAATTGAAATATAAGAGGAGATGATGTGGTCTCATTAAATATAGATTTTATAAAGTCATCTCTAATGAACTAACGAATCAAGAGGAAACGTAAATGAAATTATTTCAAAATAAAATGACTGCTCTACGTAATGTTGTAGTAGCTGCAACGATGATTGTGGCTACTACAACTACGTTCGCTCATGTGAGTTTAGTGAGTGCGATTCCTGCGGAAAATGCATCTATCCTTAGTCAACCAAAGAACTTGACCCTTAACTTTGGTGCAGAGGTTATGTTGATGAATATTAAGTTACTGGATGCTCAGCGAAGAGATGTTCCTTTAAAATATAAAGTTACTCATGACTTAAAGAAATCCTTTGATGTCGCTCTTCCGAAACTGAAAAAAGGTAAATATACCGTTGTCTGGACAACAATGGGGAAAGATGGTCACAACATGAATGGTGAATATAGTTTCACTATCAAATCAACTAAATAAGAATTGATTACCTTTCAACATGTCAGTGAGGTGCTGGCATGTTGTTCTAGAATGGACAAAAATAATGATTTCTGAATATTGGATGTGGGCCACTTGGTTAACTAAGGTTATTTTATATTTAAGTGTAGCTTTTGTCGTTGGTGGAGCCTTTTGCTATTTTTTACTTAGACAATATCTTGAACTAAAAGAATCGATTCTTAAATATATTACAATTGGCGCTGGATTAGGCCTAATTTCCAGTACCTTGGGATTTTTTATTCTGATTGGTAGTTTTGCCAATACTGGTATTACAGGGATGGTGGACCCCACGTATATTAATATATTGGTTAATACTCCGACGGGGTATATATACGTTCTTCGTTCTATTAGTTTTGCTCTTTTACTTCTTCTCATGGTGGTTAAACTTAACAGGAACAAAGGTCATTTTTCTATAATTGAAAGTTCAATATTTTGTATTTTACTTATCCCGATTATTTTTAGTTTTTCCCAGCTCGGACATGTCGCTAATTTAACCTTACTTGCTCAAATTTTATTATCAATCCATATTCTAGTTATGTCGTTATGGATGGGGTCTTTATATCCGTTATGGAAAACCAGCCGGGAAATAAGTGGTTTACCTTTAAAAGATCGCATGCATGTATTTGGACGTATTGCTGCTTTCATTGTTGGGATATTAATCGCCTGTGGCGCTAGTGTAGCTCTTCTTTTAATTAAAGATTTTAATACCTTAATCAATACTGCATATGGCTATGGTTTCATGGTTAAAATTTTTTTTGTTATAGGTATTCTACTTTTAGCTGCCTTCAACAAATGGTATTTCACCCCGCATCTTCAACATCCTAAATTTGCTAAACACCTTAGTCATGCCATTTTATTTGAGATGTTATTAGGTCTATCAATTCTATTAACAACAGGCTATATAACCACTGTCGTGGGTATTGAATAAGAGAATTTCAAAATAAGGTTATTGAGGAAATTTAACATTAGTACTTTTATCTTTTGTAGCTGAGCAATAAAGTTTCTACTGGACTGCCAGCTTACGACAATCAGAACAGTAAAATCGCATCATAAGGCATTTATATATTAAAGGTAGTCACCGGTTTTTAGCTTCAATCCATAAGAGTCTCATCTATTCAGTTCACTACTATTGATTGAAATAACTATCTTATAAATTTCAAAGTGATCGTAGATGACAAAAATGTCATTTTTAAGTCACGTTAATGTTGGTTAAGTACTTTTACTGTAGTCATTAGAACGCTATGCTTTAGAATACTCTGATGAAAACTATGGATGTAAACAGACCAAGTTACAGCAAGTAACTGATTCAGAGAAAGGCTGGTTGTATGGTGAAAGTTTAGAGTTACTGTTCTAATGGTTTAAACAAATATTTTGTTAAAAAGGAGCAACATATGAAATTTCACATCGCTAATATGACTTGTGGTGGTTGTGCACGAGGCATTACTACTGCAATTAAAGAGCTCGACTCGAATGCATCACTCGATATTGATTTACAAAACCGTATCGTTGAAATCAACACAACGGTTAGTCAGGATAAAGTCATTGCCACTCTCGGTGATCGTGGATTTACAGCTGAGCCTGCTTAATCTCTGTTAGAGTAAAGTGGTAATCCCTTATCACTTTACTTACTCTTGTTTTTCTCATCGTACAGATAAAATCTGTACTTGCTTGCAATAAAAGTGCTGCCTGAATTCCCAATTATCTTGGTTCGAGCTGATCTTCGCATATAGAACTCAGCATATCTAAATGATAGAGATCGTATATGAGTACCAAAATGACTGATACGCCACACTACAGTGAAACATTAGAGATTGAGGGGATGACATGTGCTTCTTGTGTAGGCCGTGTGGAAAAAGCTTTAAAATCTGTTGAGGGTGTTGAATCGGCTCATGTAAATCTGGCTACCGAAAAAGCAGTCATTTATACGCATCAACCACTTGATCGCGCTACTTTAATTAAAGCCGTAGAAAAAGCAGGCTACGAAGTGGAAGTATTGCAACCGATAGAGCTTACGATAGAGGGTATGTCATGTGCTTCTTGTGTAGGTCGAGTAGAAAAGGCTTTAAAATCTGTTGAAGGAGTTGAGTCGGCTCATGTAAATCTGGCTACTGAAAAAGCGACTATTCAGGCAAGCTCATCTGTCACTCGTGACTCGTTAATTCAGGCTGTCACCAAAGCAGGGTTTGAAGCAAAGTCAGTTCATCAAACTACGGAAAGCTTTCAAGATAAAAAGAATATTGAATTAGAAAAACTTAAAAAAGATTTAATTTTGTCAGTCTTATTGACTCTACCCGTTTTTATTTTAGAAATGGGATCACACCTGATTCCCGCCTTTCATACGTTTATGATGGATAACATTGGCCAACAAAATAGCTGGTTAATGCAATTTTTCTTGACCACAGTAGCATTAATTTTTCCAGGCCGACGCTTCTTCAAAAAGGGCATCCCAAGTTTATTCCGCTTAGCACCAGACATGAATTCCTTGGTGGCTGTAGGAACATTGGCTGCTTATCTTTATTCAGTGGTTGCTACTTTCTTTCCAAGTGTCCTGCCACAAGGCACGGTCAATGTTTATTATGAAGCTGCAGCGGTTATTATCACTTTAATTCTATTAGGTAGATTTTTTGAAGCCAAGGCAAAAGGCCGAACGTCTTTAGCAATTCAACATCTAGTTGGAATGCAGCCTAAAGTTGCCAGAATACAGCTCAATAATCAGGTGATAGAAGTTCCGATTGCCGAAGTTCAAACAGGAACGATTGTAGAGATTAGACCAGGTGAGCGTATCCCTGTCGATGGTGAAGTTATTCACGGCCAAAGTTTTATTGATGAATCCATGATTACTGGCGAGCCTATGCCCGTTGAAAAAACGATAGGCTCTACTGTGGTAGGAGGAACAATTAACCAAAGTGGCAGCTTAAATATCAAAGCCACCTCTGTTGGTAGTTCATCAGTGCTTTCTCAAATCATCCGAATGGTTGAACAGGCACAGGGTTCCAAGCTGCCTATTCAGGCATTGGTTGATAAAATTACCATGTGGTTTGTACCTGTAGTAATGGGTCTCTCTCTTTTAACTTTTCTTACGTGGTTTATCCTCGGCCCTGAACCAGCCCTAACTTTTAGTTTAGTGAACGCGGTTGCTGTACTCATTATTGCATGTCCTTGTGCGATGGGACTTGCAACGCCTACATCAATCATGGTGGGAACTGGGCGGGGTGCTGAAATGGGGGTTTTATTTCGTAAAGGTGAAGCTTTACAGCTGCTCAAAGAAACTAAAGTGGTTGCAGTTGATAAAACAGGGACTCTGACTGAAGGGAAACCAATTTTAACCGATCTGCATGTCTTAGAAGGTTTTGAATACAATACCGTACTTTCACTGATGGCAGCCGTTGAATCAAAGTCTGAGCACCCTATTGCTCGAGCAATTGTACAAGCCGCTATAGATAAGGAATTAATCCTGTCTCCTGTTGCTGATTTTAAATCAGTGACCGGCTACGGAATAGAAGCGAAGGTTTCTGAGCATTTGGTTCATATTGGTGCAGATCGATATATGGAAAAACTAGGTTTGAATCCTACTGTTTTTTCTCAATTTTCGGATCGTTTGGGAGAAGAAGGAAAAACCCCTCTCTATGTTGCGATTGACCAGAAACTTGCTGCCATTATTGCTGTAGCAGATCCAATTAAAGAATCAACATTTGCTGCAATTGAAGCGTTACATCAGTTAGGTTTAAAGGTTGCCATGATTACAGGTGATAACCGTCATACAGCTCAAGCGATTGCAAAAAAACTAGGTATTGATGAGGTTATTGCAGAAGTCTTACCAGAAGGTAAAATAGAGGCCGTTAAAAAATTAAAAAATCAATATGGTAAACTCGCATATGTTGGAGATGGCATTAATGATGCCCCTGCACTTGCAGAAGCAGATATTGGTTTAGCAATAGGTACAGGTACAGACGTAGCTATTGAAGCTGCTGATGTGGTTTTGATGTCTGGCAACCTGAAAGGAGTGCCAAATGCTATCGCTTTAAGCAAAGCGACTATAACCAATATTCGTGAAAATTTATTTTGGGCATTTGTTTACAATGCAGCTCTGATTCCTATTGCAGCAGGTGTACTTTATCCGCAATTTGGACTGCTACTTTCTCCTGTATTTGCTGCTGGTGCAATGGCTCTCTCGTCAATATTTGTACTAGGAAATGCTTTACGATTAAAACGTTTTAAAGCCCCCCTTGCAATTATTTAACCATTTTTTATATACATTTAAAGTTTTGTTGGCTTTACTTTATATATTTGGAAATAGTCTAAGCCATGTTAGCTTTTATTAAATATCATACAGTTGATATTCTAATTATTTGAGAGGGATTAAGATGAAAAGAATTTTATTAATATGCTTTATAGGCATGTCATTTACCTATGCGAATGCTCATTCTGGGGGAACGAACTCACAGGGTTGTCATACCAACAGTAAAACTGGTGATTACCACTGTCATTAATAGGTGCGCACACAGTTTTTTATTTAAAAGACTGTGCTTTAAAGTTATAAGTAGCGTTTAACTAAAGCTAAAAATTCATTTAGTTCTTTTTCCTTTATTTTCTCAGTATCACCGAGTACATGTTCTCTAAGATGAAGTTCTATTAACTCATTCATTAAGCCATTTATCGCACCTTTAATTGCTGCAACTTGCTGTAATACCTCAATACAAGAATTTTCAGAATTTAAAATATTCTGTTCAAGGGCATTAGTTTGACCTTGAATTCGTCTAATCCGATTTAAAATTTTTTTGTTCTGATTTAAGTGAGATATACTATTCAACCTCAAGAACATATACTATGGGGGAGTATTAATTGTGGTGCAATAAAATGTAATATCTAAATAATGTTAAAAGTGACCATTCGCATCAATTTGACGAAGGAAATCCTTTAGCACAAAAGAAAATTTTAATCGCAACCATCCTCACTGGTGTAATGATGGTGTTTGAAATTTTTGGAGGATGGTTCTTTAATTCCATGGCTTTATTGGCTGATGGATGGCATATGAGTTCTCATATGTTGGCATTGGGCTTAGCTTATTTTGCCTATAAAATGGCTCGAAAATATGCTCGTGATCAGAGATTCTGTTTCGGTACATGGAAGATAGAAATCTTAGCTGGATATTCGAGTGCCATTTTATTGATGGTTGTTGCTGTATTCATGGGTGTTCAATCGATAGAACGTTTATTCAATCCTGTGAATATTCACTACAACGAGGCAATTTCAATTGCGATTGTTGGCTTGATCGTTAATTTTATTTGTGCCTGGTTACTACGTGAAAATGGTCACCACCACGATCATCATCACTCTCATGATGACCATGACTTAAACCAGAAAGCCGCTTTTCTTCATGTAGTAGCAGATGCAGTAACTTCTGTATTAGCGATTATTGCACTTTTCGCAGGGAAGTATTTTGGATGGGATTTTTTAGATGCAATTCTAGGGATCGTAGGTGCAGTGCTTGTAGCACAATGGTCTTGGGGATTGATTAGAGAAACAGGTAAAACATTGCTTGATGCAGAGATGGAACATCCTGTAGTAAAGGAGATTCAGGAAGTTGTAGAGGAATTAGATAACCAAATTACGATTACTGATCTGCATGTCTGGAAAGTAGGTAGAAGTAAATTTTCATGTATTTTATCCCTAAATACAGTTAATGACTCCTTAACAGCAGAGGTAGTTCGTAAAGCTTTGTCAATTCATGAAGAGATTGTTCATATTTCTGTTGAAATTAACAAGAATTTCCATGTTGTTTAAATTAATATTTATTCCTTTTAAACTTTATCAGTCTATTTATGTAAATCTTAGATTAGAATTTGTTTGTTGTAGAGCGTCGGGGCGCCTCGGCAATTCTGCGTGTTGAAATAGAAAGGAAAATTCATTACTTTAAAGCGCAAAGCGTGTTGCAGATGCAGCTCTTATTCCGAGGAATTTTACACTGGTATCGCCCGCCGATAGAAACACCAGATCCGGCAGTCAGGACGTAAATAACCATTCCTCCAGTTTAAATAAAAAAACCTGCAGATTCGATGCAGGTTTTTTTTAGAGATAATCAATCGCGTCTTATTTGGCTTTACGCTCTTTCTCGATCAGGTAATTCACCACCTGAATGACTTTGGCATCATTACCCTGCACAATATATTTACCATTCACGGTCACTGCCGGAACACCACTTAACTGATACTGAGCAGCCAGATTTTTGGCTTGGGCAATTTTCGAAGTGATCGGGAAAGATTTATAAGTGCTGTTAAATTTCGCTTCAGGAATACCATAGCGGGTATAGAACTTGGCCAATTGCGCCTGTTCTAAAATTGGACGTTGCTTATCATGAATATCATGGAATAATTGTAAATGTGCTTTTTGACGCACACCCAATGCTTCAGACACATAATAAGCACGCGCTGCCTGCTCCCAGAGTGGATTCATTGCAGCCGGCGTACGTACAAAACGTACATCTTTTGGTAATTTTTTCAACCAGCCCTGCATATGTGGTTCAAGCGCGAAACAGTGACCACAGCCGTACCAGAAGAATTCACGTACCTCAATTCTGCCCGGTTTTTCGACTTTGACTGGTTTTGCAACCACCTGATAGTCCTGACCTGCCACAAAATTGGCCATAGCATTGCCTGAAAAGGCCAAAACAGATGCGGCAACAGCTCCTAAAAGGAATTTTTTCATTCGGATTATCGTCCTCTAAATCATTATGCTTAGTGTATGGGTTCACTATAAATCAATTATGCCGGTTCCGTTTTCATGCTGCGAACTTTTGTGCTATCAGAACCGATACATTAAAGTATGCGACTGATTTTAAGTCAGTTAATATGGCCATTCGACCGCTATGTGTTTTTAGATAATCACAAAAGTTAAACTTTGAGTAATAAAAACGGTTATAATTTCTACGATTAAAACGTAGTGGTCAAACCTACAGTAAATATTAGCTTCTTACTATTCTCTTCAGTAACAGCCGCGTGGCTATGATAATTGCTGGAATTTACAACATAGAACTGAGCAAAAAATGATTTATGAAAGGTTTATTAAATTAAATAAATTATTTATATAGTTAAAATTCACCTGATAAATCACTTTTTAATTTAAATTACTATGTTAATTATTTGTTAATTATTTCTAAATTTTTCTCTAAGAAACGGAGTCCCCCATCAGCAAAACTACTGGTTGAAAAAACTATAGTAAAAATAACTAAAATAATCTTCATGTACATATTATTGAATCTGATCATATCTTGGACCAAAAAAATCTTTACTTATAATAATGAGTAAATATATACATCCGAATGACGACAAAATTACAAACTTGTAATTTTGTTAAGGTTTGTTCTCAAAAAAATAAATTAATACTATTTTAAAAAAGATAAATCGTTGCTGAAAAAGCTAGATTGCAATCGAGTTAATTAATTATAAATCAAAAACTTATATTGTATAAAATTAGTAACTCTTTGCTTTCTGCACTTATTATTTAATCAACGTTTCACGATTTTCATAAGCTAAACTAAATATAGTCGCCAATTTCAATTGAGTTATTTCCCGGCTTTTAAATACCGATATACCGCTTGGCGACTAATTCCAAATGCCTGGCCTAATGCCATTTTTGAAGGGTACTTCCCTTCCTTCCAGTCTTGTCGCAAAGCTTCAGCCTGATCAGGTTTCAATTTATGTACCCGGCCTTTGTACTTCCCTTGAGAAGAGGCAAGTTTAATTCCTTCCTTTTGCCGCTCTAAAATGATCTCACGTTCAAACTGTGCAAAAGCACCCATCAGTTGCAGCATCAAATTATCCATCGGGGTGGATTGGGCCGTAAAAGTAATATTTTCTTTTACAAACTGGATGGCAATCCCTCGTTTGACCAGTTTATCCACTTCAGTCACCAAATCTTTTAAGCTTCGCGCAAAACGATCCATGGAATGTACTATCACCCGGTCTCCTTCCCGGACATAATTCAACAGGCACTGTTGCAAATAGGCTGACATGATAAGCTAAATATCTTATTTATTTCGAGATACAGCAGATGAATCCCTTCCACGGTCGGCACTTTCAAGGTGAAATCATTCTTTGGGCTGTTCGTTGGTATTGTAAATATGGCATCAGCTATCGTGAACTTCAAGAAATGCTCGCTGAACGAGGCATAAATGTGGATCACAGTACAATTTATCGTTGGGTTCAGCGTTATGCTCCAGAAATGGAAAAACGGTTACGCTGGTATTGGCGTAACCCTACAGATTTACATTCATGGCATATGGATGAGACTTATATCAAAGTGAAGGGGCGATGGACTTACCTGTATCGTGCAGTTGATCAACGTGGTCATACGATTGACTTTTACCTTTCCGCTAGACGGAACAGTAAATCAGCCTATTGTTTTTTAGGAAAGATCTTCAATACGGTGAAAAAATGGCAAATTCCACGGGTCATCAATACAGATAAAGCAGCGACCTATGGCCATGCTTTATCACGGTTAAAGCGAGAAGGAAAATGTCCAGTAGATATTGAGCACAGGCAGATTAAGTATAAAAATAATGTCATTGAATGTGATCATGGTAAGTTAAAGCGAATCATCAGGGCCACATTAGGATTCAAATCTATGAAGACTGCTTATGCCACAATTAAAGGTATTGAAGTCATGCGTGCACTACGTAAAGGACAAGCATCGTCATTTTATTATGGTCAGCCTCAGGGTGAAGTGTGTCTAATCAACAGGGTTTTCGGTCTCTAAGCACTTTTTAAAGGGAACATCATCGACTCAAATCTCTATTTGCAACAGTGCCCTCGTAAGTTGGGCGATAATATTGAAAGTGTATTGAACAAGACTTTAACTATTCATGCCCAATCTTATATGCAACAGTTTGACGTGGCTAAACATACGGCTTATGAAGCCCTAAAGCGTGGAGTCAATGGTTTATTTGAAGCGGAATTTAATTACACCCAGTTTGTTGAGGGTAGTCAAAAAATTGAGTTTGTCCGCAGTCGCTTTGTGCAAAAGATTAGTTACGTTAATGATTTAGGATTGGTAAGATTAGTATTCGCCAATGACGTTGTACCATTAATTGTAGGATTGGAAAAAAAATTTACCAAATACGAGATAGAGCAAATTAAAGGCTTACAGAGCCGATATGCTATTCGCCTGTATGAGTTTTTGATTAAATGGCGGTCTGTGGGCAAAACCAATGAAATCTCGTTAGATGAGTTAAGAAATCATTTTGGGTTATTGAGTGATGAATATGTGCGTATGCACCATTTCAAAGCAAGAGTTTTAGATTTGGCTATTAGTCAAATTAACGAACACACGGATATTATTGCTGAATATGAGCAACACAAGCAAGGTCGCACTATTACAGGATTTACCTTTAAATTTAAACAAAGAACCAAGCCCAAAACGGTAAAAGCTGAAAAGACAGAGCGTGATCCACATACAGTAGATATGTTTATAACCATGACCGATAATCAACGCTTTGCCTTCGCTAAAAAAATATCTCAATTACATGAGGCATCGTATTTGGCACAAGGGCAAGCAGGTCGAAGTTACGATGTGTTTGCTGAACAAATTGCTGAAGCATTATTAGATAGTGAAAAGCAGAAAGTATATTTACCCTTCTTATCGAAATTAGGGTTTAAATTTTAAGATTTTTATTCGCTGTTTACAGGTTGTGGTAGAAGTAGTCCTTGATATCAAAAACAAAAATTATTTTAAGGGAATAAAGGCTTCTGACTATCACCAAATGATAAGTTATCTGAGTTCTATTCAGTGAAAAACTGCTATATTAGGGGTCAGCACAGAAAACGGAAATTATAGGGCGGTAAGTACATTTATTTACTTCTATGTAGTTGTTATTTAAGAACTTCGTTAAAAATCTTTCAATTAAATTGCATGTTGCCAATCTCTAGCAGACAGGCAAAGCATAAAAATATAAATCTTTGATTTTAATAAATTAATTAGTCGACAAAATTCCTTGTCGTACTATTTTCTCCAAATTCTGGGGTAACCCCTATCAAATCAAAAACTCGATGATATGCGTCATTTAGTTGATCAAATACCTTCTTACGGCAGTCAATCTATACCTAAAATAAACGATCCTAGTTGGGAGGGGTTATTAGATGATCGGAGAATATCTTGGAATATGAACGACATCACCATAATAGAAAGGCTAGTACTTATTTATTATACTTTTAGTATGAAGGTTCTTAGTGTTTTCAATCAAGAATTTGCAGAGAGAGGAGTTTCTTTTTCATACTCTGATTAGTATGCCTATGGCAAACCAATTTCACTGCTTCGGTACCCTAGTGAGGACTAGAACCTTAGGCTGTAGGCTAATGATATTGGTATATTGAGTTATTTAGGTAGTCGCGGTGTACTTCATGGTGTATAGAAAGTTAGTTTTTCGAGCTAATAAAGCCATTTTGACAAAATTTAAGAAGTATTTTAGAAAACTAGATAGTTACACAGAATTTAGGGTAGTCTCAAAATGAAAGTTATAACTAATGGTTCTTTAACATCTTCTAATTCCTTTGGTGAAAAATAAGATTCCATTTTATGCTTAACTCTCAACTTTTTTTCGCTAAATCATTTATTTTACGAAGGTTAGACTTTCAATATTAAACTTACAATTCTTGTAATACAGCCATTCCAATAGGCTTAAGAAGTTGAGAGTGGCATTTCTTGCATAGAATTATTTTGTATTAAATAAAATAACTAAAGGTTTGGCTCGTGAAGATAGAGATGGATCCGGAAATTTGAACAACTCCTATAAGTGATACTCTGCTCCTCAAATGATGTTATAAACATCAATATATGGAGTATTTTATGGCACGTAGACCAAGAAGAAATCATTCAAACGACTTTAAGGCTAAGGTAGCACTTGCTGCGATCAAAGCAGAAAAAACACTTGCTGAATTGAGTTCTGAGTTTGATGTTCATCAAAACCAAATTATTGACTGGAAAAATCAATTGATCTCAGCTTCCTCACAAGCTTTCGATCAATCAAAAGCTCCATCAGAACCTCCCATTGATCTTAAAAAGTTACATGCAAAAATCGGTGAGCAGGCATTAGAAATTGATTTTTTAGAAGGTGTGTTGAAGAAACTGGGCCGCTTCAACCACAAAAGTTAATCGATCACTCACTTCAGATTTCAGTATCTAAACAAGCTAAGTTACTGAAAGTCTCTCGTGGTTGTTATTATTATCGCCCAAAACCTGTTAGCTCATCAGATCTGAAGCTGATGCGATGTATTGATGAATTACATATGCAATATCCTTTTGCAGGCAGTCGTATGATGCGTGATTTGTTGAATCGTCAAGGGCATCATATAGGACG
>NZ_VOZH01000039.1:0-23778 GCF_013419875.1 Acinetobacter sp. YH12049
AAAATGTGGTGTTTCTCGGGGCTAGCGGAGTAGGAAAAACGCACTTATCTATGGCATTAGGCTATAAGGCCATCATGAACAACATTAAGATCAAGTTCATTACCGCCGCCGATCTCATGCTGCAACTCAGTACAGCCTATCAGCAAGGTAAATTGAAAACCTATATGCAACGGGTGATACTCGCCCCAAAATTACTGATCATCGATGAAATTGGTTATTTACCGTTTGGACGTGAAGAAGCGAATCTGTTCTTTAACGTGATTGCCAAGCGTTATGAAAAAGGCAGTACGATATTGACGAGTAACTTACCCTTTAGCCAGTGGTCCAAATCCTTTGCAGATGATGTCACGTTGACCGCTGCGATGTTAGATCGGTTATTGCATCACTGTCATGTGGTACAAATATCGGGTGAGAGTTATCGTTTGAAGGATAAAAAAAGAATAGGGATTCAGCCTCAGGTTGAAACTTAATACGAGATCAAAGGGGTCAATTTTACTTTGCCATTTGTAAGGTAAAAGGGGTCAATTTTAGAATGCCGTTGACAACTTGTTGTAGAAGGGCTTTGAGCTATCAAATGGGTTTGATTGTACGAAACCAATCAGACAACCACACAACAGATTATCATCTCTCAGTCTGCTAACCGCATCCATGACATATAGCGACATAGCCTCCTTGAGATCATCAATATGGTAGATGCGTTGACCAAAAGAGCGACTCGCAATAATTTGCTTCTTGGCTGGTGGCGTATGTTCCAGTTCAATGCAAGCAATTCCATGGAGTTCCAATAAGGTTCTGTGCATCACTACAGAAAATTGGTCCCTGATCATCACAGGGGAAGTCAAGACAAAATCCATAACTGAATGAATCCCCAGGCTGTTGAGCTTCTTGGAATGCTTTCGGCCTACGCCCCAGATTTCACCAACATCTATGGCTTGATGCAGAGTTTCAGCAGAGCATGGATCCATTGAAACCAAGTTGCAAACACCATTGAAGTAAGCGTTCTTCTTGGCAATATGGTTCGCTAGTTTCGCTTCAGTCTTTGAGCGGCCAATGCCAATACATACAGGTAAACCAAGCCAAGAAAACACACGCTGACGAATTTGATGGGCATATTCAGTCAAGTCGTAATTCTCTGAATGAGCTGTCAGATCCAGAAAGCACTCATCAATTGAGTAAATCTCCTGCTCTTTGGGAGATACAAAATCGGACAGGATTTTCATGAATCTGCGAGACATCTCTGCATACAATGCATAGTTGCTCGATAGCACCTGCACCTGATGCTGCTCTACGATGTCCTTGATCTGAAAGAGAGGAACACCCATCTTGATGCCCAAGTCTTTGGCTTCTTGGGAACGTGCTACAGCACAGCCATCATTGTTGGATAGCACAATGACAGGCTTATTGTTCAAGCTTGGGTTAAAGATGCGTTCACAACTGACATAGCAGTTATTGATGTCTACTAAAGCGTAGATCTTGTTTTTACATTCCATGTTAAGAAACCAAGAAGAATGATGAACGCTACTAACGCTTTCTGAATGGCTTGATGACAAAAGTCACTACACCCCAAATTAGCATTTCCTGCCCATCTTGCAGATGAATGTCGGAATACTCAGGGTTCTCTGCTTTAAGCCAACGATTATCATCACCTTCGATCATGAGGCGTTTTACAGTGAACTCATTGTCGATCAGTGCAATCACGATGTCTTCATGCTTGGCTTCAATGCTACGGTCTACAATCAGTTCGTCATCAATCTCAATACCTGCATCCCTCATGGAAAGTGAAGCGACTCTCACAACGAATGTTGCTGCTTCATTTTTGATGAGGTGTTCATTCATGTCTAATGTTTTGTCGACATAATCCTGGGCAGGAGAAGGGAAGCCAGCAGCAACCTTTTCTGAAGCCAAAGGAATACTCATTACAGAGCTTGGATTCACTAGGGTTATAGATGCTACATCATTGAACTTGGCTTTATTTGATCCTGTTAGGTAATTCTTTATTTCAAGAATTCTAGACTCAGGCACACGAATGACCTTAGTAGGTTCATCATATAGAGGCTTTCTACCTGCACCATCTCGACTACCTCCACGTTGTCCAACCATACAATTCACTCCCCAACAATTGAATATGTAACATAATCAAATGATAGGGGATGAGCTTAATCGAAGACAATGAAATTACGATGAATGGTTGATGTGAATCATCAAATGATGTTCCTTTGAGCAGACCTTTACTTATGTCAACGTAGAGGTCAAACCAAGAGGAAGAATAGTTAGTGCCGCCTTCGGCGGTGTTTTGGGATAACCGATTAATGCAAATCCAAACCAAAGGAAACCACTATGAAAATCATGAACCGTACCGGTTTTGTCGGAGACTTTTTTATTTAAGTTAAGCCACCTGACCTAACGGGTTAATCTTATCATAGTACATTGCTTCAAACTCAAAAGGCGACACATAACCTAGTGCACTGTGTACACGCTTTTTATTGAACCAATCTACCCAGTTTAGTGTCGCAAGTTGTACATCTGCTAAACCTTGCCAATCTGCTTTTAAATATTCAATCACCTCTGTTTTGTATAAGCCATTCACCGTTTCAGCCAAAGCATTATCGTATGAATCACCAGTTGTATCGACTGATGCTCGTAAATTTGCTGCTTCTAAACGATTGGTATAGCGAATCGAAAGATATTGCACACCCCTGTCGGAATGATGAATCACATTCTTTGGCATGCCTCGATCGTGCAATGCTTGCTCAAGTGCATCGAGCACCATATCTGTATTCATCCGTGTAGATACTTTCCATCCAACAATTGCTCGTGAGAACACATCAATAATAAAGGCGGTATAGACCCAGCCTGAATGAGTTTGAATATACGTAAAGTCACTGACCCATAATTGGTCAGGTCGATCAGCACTAAAATTACGTTTCACTAAATCATCTGCTCGTTTTTGATCATCTCGGTTGCGGGTAGTTTGTTTGTTCTTACCACGCCAAACACCTTGTATATCTAGCTTCTGCATCAATCGAGCAACTGTACAACGTGCAATAACATAACCCTCACGTTTCAATTGTTGCCAAACTTTACGTACACCATATCGACCTGAACTTTCCTTCCAAATTCGTTTAATTTGTTCAGCATGATGCTTATAATGTAGATCTCGTTTCGCTCGATGTTCTGGATTGTCAGCGAGATCTAAAGTTCGGTAATAAGTTGAAGCTGCGATCGGTAAAATCCTACAAATCGCATCAACACCATATAAGTCTTTATTGTTATGGATGAAATCCACCATTATTTGTGTGGGCGGTCGAGCTCCGCCTGGGCGAAAAAAGCGGCTGCTTTACGTAGAATTTCATTGGCACGCTTTAATTCTTTAATTTCACGTTCCATTTGCTTCATTTTTTCTTGATCAGATATCTGTTGTACTTTAATAGGATTTTGCTGATCTAAATGCTTTTGATGCCAGGCACGAAGTGTTTCAGGAGTACAACCAATCTTAGGCGCAATTGCTGTGATTGCAGCCCAAGTAGAAGGATAATCTTTTTCAGATTCAATTAGTAATTGAACCGCTCTTTCTCTAATTTCGGGGGTATAGGTTGGTTTTTTCATCGGAATAGTCTCTCAGAATATTGAGTCTCCGACAAACCCGGTACGGTTCACTTCCTTATTCCAGCATTTGATTAGGTAGAAGATTGGTTGACCGCCATTCAGTATAGCTTGATCTAGGAAGGCTTGACGCTTACAGCCCTTGATCTTCATTTGTTGTCTTCTTAGTACGTGGCTTTCTTGTTTTTGGTAATACAGGTACACGTGCATCTGCTGTTGCTTTCTTATTGGCTTGTACCAGATTAATGTTGTTGACTTCTAGGCTTGCTTCTAAAGCATTGTCGATACCGCTTTTAAAAGTTTTAATTTCAAAGTCTTCAGGAGCTTTGAAGTACTGTTCAAATACAGTTACAGGAACAGTAGGTCCATTTAGAATAAGCTGTAGCTTTGTTTGATCTGATAGCTCAGGACTGAAGTCTTGATATGTTGCTAATACGAATTTCTTTTTATTGGTGATGATGAATACTGAATACATGGTTGTATCTCTTTTTATTTGAAGTTGTTTTTATTCTTATTGTTTTTCTGTTTGCTTATAATTTTTAGTTATAGAAAACAGATACATATATAACATATTTTTATTATACTGTCAATCCTTATAACTTTTAGGAATAAGAATACCTATTCTGCATAGGCTATTCGTATTTGTAGTCTTTAAAATCAGTTCCCTCTACAAGTGTCATACACGTAAGGAAAGCTACATCACTTGCTAACTGTTCATCTCTTACGTTCCAGAACTCATCTACAACTGCATTAATTAGTTGCTTATAATAGTTTTTATAAAAGGAATGCTTGTTTAACTGTGTTTCTAAAGTATTGAAATAACCTACCTTAAATTCTTCTTTTCCTATGTCTTCATATTTTTGTATTTCGACAGAACTTTTGGCTATATCCTCCGCTACAGCACAAAGACTAAATTTGTAATTATGATCCACTTCAATAGCTTGAGCCATAGTACCAGTACAAGCCAACAGTAAAGTTAAAACTATCTTTTTCATATTAAACAGTTATATGTAAAGTTGTAGCTTCATTCTATTTGATTAGTATTGAAAAATAAACAGCATACAAAACAGATTAGTAGGCAGTCAGTTCAATGTTTGATATGGATACGTGCCTGTTAAGGTACGGATACAGATTAAAGATTGATTATCTGACTGTTAAAGGTTGTTATTCATTGACTGTTAAGGAAATGAATAAGAAGCTTGTTATAGGTTGAACAACTATTTTTCTATAAGAAGATATGAGAACGACTGAAAGGAGTTCGATATATCGCTCTATTCTTTTTCTTTATTTGAAAAATTAATTAAATATTTATTAATTAGTTATCTGTATTTTTTTATAATTTCTTCTTTAAGATTCAAGTTAAAAAAAGCCCTAAAAGATTGACTTTTTTGATAGTCCCAAGACAAGGTTTTGTCTAGCCTTATTTTATAAGACTTTTTAAGCTTCCTTCAAAATCAGTTGAAAACATTGAGTTATAAAAGAATGGACCTCAGCTCGAAACTTTACGAAGTATAGCGAGTAACAACGAAGCTATGCTGAAGTAAATGTTTGAGCAACCAACCGACTGTATGCAATAGCTACAGTAATGGAAGGAACAGAGGGCGGTCAGTAAATAGGCTTTAGGTGCTATGTCTGTGTGCGCTTATGTGTACCTAGAATCCGTACATTTTTGTTTTAAGGTTTTTGCTTTTTTCATTTTTAAAAACAAGTAGTTATAAAATGTCTAAGACAAGGTTTTGTCTACAGCCTTTAAATTTTCCTTTATAAATTCACTGTAATTTGAGTATCGAATTGCAGCGAAAGCCGTATAAAACCTAAGATCAATTAAGACCGAAATCTGTCTTACTTATCCACAGTTTTAAATTTAAAAACAAAACAAGTGTTTAGCTAGACAAATAAAGCAATTCAAGACAAAAATAGATCCACAAGACAAGTTATTGACATTATCTGTCTTGATGTAATATAATCTGTCTCAAGAGGGGAGAACAGTCTTCCATTACAACAATATGCAATGAGGATAATAAAACGTGCAAATAGGAAAAATAAGCACAGTGTTTAAAGTTTATGATGCAATGATGGGTAGCGGTAAGACTACTCAAATTATAGAAAACATTAGAACAGCAGAAAAAGACCAGAACTTTCTTTACATCACTCCATTACTTGATGAATGCCATCGTATTTCAGGTACAACATACGATCCTGAAGATGTATTAAAACGTCCTTTAATTACCACAGAAGACGATACAAGCGTTCATTACGCATATTTAGATGATGCTCCTTTGAAGGAAAGACGTTTCAAGCATCCAAGCTATAAGGGTGGAAATAAAGCTGAAAGCTTGCAATACCTGTTAAAGAACAAAGAAAACGTAGTCAGTACACATCAGCTTTTTATGAACCTAACACCAAATATGTTGGATGATGCGAAAGACTATGTACTGATTATTGACGAAACAATTCAAGTCTATGATGTATATACAGAGCATTCATCTACAGAGTTAGAAGCTCTTTTCCGTTTAGGTTGGATTCATGTTGATGATGATGCTGTCACTCTTCGTTTCAACCGTGAAAAGTATGGTGATAACGGTGGTGACCCGACGGGTACGAAATATGAAAACCTAGCAACAATGTGTGATCTCGGTCAGCTCTTGTATGTGGACCAGAAGCTGATTGTTTGGGAATTGAGTATCGACACACTGAGATCTTTTAAAGAAGTCTGGATTGCTACTTATATGTTTGAAGGCTCTCAAATGTCAGCGTATTTGAAATCGTATGGCGTTGAGTATGAACTGATCCGTTTTGGTAACAAGCCTTCTCAAATTAAGCATTTAGTCACTATTTCAGATAACAAGTTTATTAATGAGATTGGTACTAAAACTACAGCATTGAGTTCAAGCCAATTCAAATCAAATAAGAAAGCTTTATGTGAGCAGTTGTCAAAAAATCTTGATAACTATTTCCGTAACCATGTTAAAGCGAAAAAGTCAGATAGACTTTGGACTTCATTTAAAGAAGCACATTCAGCAATTGCTGGATCACGCTATAAAGAAGAATGGTTAGCCTTCAATACAAAGGCAACTAACGAATACAAAGACAAAACCAACTTAGCTTACTTGATGAACCTATATCCAAATCCAATGGTTGTTAAAGCTTCAGCTATGAAGGGATTCCCTGTTAAGGAAGATGTATTCGCTCTATCTGAGATGGTCCAATGGATATGGCGTTCTGCTATTCGTGAAGGTAACCCAATCAATATTTATGTACCAAGCTCAAGAATGCGTAGTTTATTACAGCGTTGGTTAAATGATGAATTTGAAAATTCTGCTGCTGAAGATATTGAAGTTACAGAAGAAGCCGAACAGTTAGAATTAGTTTAAATTGGCTTTGTTGCACAAAGATTTGAAATGCAAAGCGCCCCTAATTGAGCCAAATTTAAGGCGTAACTTGGGTAAGTGGTCGACCTAATTCCGTAAATCTGTTAAGGACTGCTACACGTGCATGGATCTCATTCACTTGGCTATCAAAACTCCTTGCACTGAGTTTATCTCCTAATAATTTGATGCAATGCATCTTAGTTTCAACCAACTTCGCCGATGATAGCCTGACCATTTTTTCCATAGTGTCCTGCCTAAACGTTTAACTGTTCGAAGTAATTCATTTCGCTCTAGCGAGCTACTCTTTGTATCTTTCCATGGTTTCGCATTTTTTCTAGGTGGAATCACCGCATGTGCTTGCCGATCTGCAATGACCTCACGGCATTGCTTGGTGTCATAAGCTCCATCGGTATAAACAGAGTCAATCTGCTCATCTTGTGGAATCTGATTAAGTAAATCACCAAGCACCTGTGAATCACTGACATTATTGGTTGTAAGCTGAACTGCTCGTATTTGTAGGGTTTTGGCATCTATACCAATATGTAGTTTACGCCATTGGCGACGATATTCAGCTCCATGTTTCTTGCGTTTTCATTCGCCCTCACCTAGAAACTTCATGCCTGTAGAGTCTACGAGTAGATGCAGCCCATCGCTACTTTTTTGGTAGCTGATTGCAATATCAATATGCTTTTGTCTTCTACAAAGCGTACTGTAATCTGGTGCGGTCCAATTTAATCCGCAAAGTTTAATCAGACTTTGCACAAAGCCAGTGACCATACGTAAAGATAGACGGAATAAGGATTTAATCATTAAGCAGCATTGGATAGCTGCGTCGGAGTAGGTTTGATTTCGCCCTTGTTTGCCTTTTGATGGAGCATACCATTGCGTAGCAGGATCAAACCAAATGACAATATTTCCGCGACTCATGAGTGCTCGGTTATATGCGGGCCAATTGGTTGTGCGGTAGATTTTGTGTGTAGGCTTCTTCATTTGAAAATTATATCGCTGAAAAACCCTTTACAGATAGGTTTGTGCAACAAAGCCTTACGACGATCACACTCAGCTATGCATTCACCTTGCTGATTTTATTGCTACATACAACTTCGACCGCAGACTCAAAACACTCAGGGGCCTGACTCCCTACGAATTCATCTGCAAACAGTGGATAGATGAACCTGAACTTTTTAAGATTGATCCGATCCATCAAATGCCGGGACTACACAAAAGAAAAAAAAGGCTTTTAGTTTTTTAAATTTCCACTGTGGAAAATTAAAAATATTTTTTTAATTTTTAAAATTATGCTAATATAAATTTAATTTTTA
Source organism: Acinetobacter sp. YH12049 (assembly GCF_013419875.1). Classification (NCBI taxonomy): domain Bacteria; kingdom Pseudomonadati; phylum Pseudomonadota; class Gammaproteobacteria; order Moraxellales; family Moraxellaceae; genus Acinetobacter; species Acinetobacter sp. YH12049. Next base: position 8,297 of record NZ_VOZH01000039.1, read on the forward strand.
TATATTTAATCCATGACAATATACGTAATTGCCAATCAGAAAGGTGGCGTTGGAAAGACCACACTCTCAACCAATTTAGCTGTTGCTCTGAGCAAAAAAGGTCAGACTATTCTTGTAGATGGAGATGATCAACAATCCTCTATAAAATGGAGTAAACGTAGAACACAAGACTCGATTACAACCATTTCGCTCAAAGATAATTTAAAAGAAGAACTACAACAGTTAAAAAATAATAATAAATATATTGTATTGGATGTTGCAGGACGTGATTCAGCTGAGTTTCGTTCAGCATTATTAATAGCAGATGTTCTTATTATTCCAACGCAACCTAGTCAAACAGATATCGAAGTGCTGCCATTTGTGCTTAGATTGGTAAATGCTGCTAAGCAAGTAAATAAGAAATTAGAAACTTTTGTAGTCTTAAATAAAGCACCAACCAATACCAAATCTACAGAAATTGATGCTGCTTTAGAGTTGCTACAACAAGTCAAGTCTGTGAAAACACTAAATACCATTGTGCGTGATCGCAAACAATTTCGCGATGCAATGATCGAAGGAAAATCAGTATTAGAAATGGGTAGTAGTAAAGCAAAAGATGAATTAAATGAATTTTTGGTGGAGATCCTGTAATGGCGAAAAAACCACTCATTGTCGATTTTGATGATGCCTTTGAAATGGAACAAGCATTTATTAATGCAGCAGGAACAGGCAAAGTTGCATTGGTATCATCGACTGAAAATAATATTGTTGATCTACCTATAGAGCTTATTGACTTCTCAGAGCATCAACCTCGCATTATTACAGACAAAGTTTTACAAGATGTTGAAAAGCTTGCCAAAAGTATTGAAACGAATGGGCAAATTTATCCGATTGTTGTGATCAAAAAAGAAGAAACATATGAGCTTGTTGGTGGAGAAAAAAGGTTTCGAGCTGTTCGTGATGTATTAAAACATAAGACTATTCGTGCAATTATTCGAGATGATAAATCTACAGAAAAGACAGCTTTAATTTCATTGATTGACAATTTACATCGGTCAAATCTTAGTGATTTTGAATTAGTCAATGCTATACAAAAACACTGCGATGAGTTTGGTTATACTATACAAAATATAGAATTTATTACTCAAAAATATCAATTAGATCAATCTAAATACTTTAGATTAATGAGCTTTTATAAACTGCCAAACTATATAAAAGAAGATCTAAAAATCCACCCCAAAGCGATTTCAGGTGCAACCGCACAACAATTGTTAACTGAATTAAATAAACTGGTTTTAAAGTTTAACCATCAACTAGTTGAAGATACCACGTTAACCATATGGAAAAAGTACCTAAATGAATTTACAGAAACAAATCGTCCATCAAAAAAATTCATTTATCAAATAGAAAAAGCACTAACGGTACAAGAGACAGCTAAAAAACAAGATCAAAGCATCGAAAATGCCTCTCTAGTAAACAAAATGATCTTAAAAAATAAAAATGGTCTTAAATTTGGTTCGATTAAGATCGAGAAAAGTCTCAATGGGAAAACAGTCCTAAATATTCGCACCAGTTTAAATGCTGAATTTAATCAAGAAAAGATTGAAAAGTTAGAAGAATTTCTTGCCGGTTTAGATGACCACCCATAAAAATTATAAATTTCCACTGTGGAAATTTATAATTGAGTATCCAATATTTTTTTAAATATTGGGTACTGCTATTTATCATACATATTGAATTAAAAAGTGTTAAAGGGAAAAATGCTTACCAGAACGGTAACTGATCTTCTGATGGATCTAAAATTTCATCCATATCAGAATCAACAATATTTTTATCTTCATGATCTGCCTTTTTAGGCTTAACAGATTCTGTTGAGCCTAAGTTGTAAATTTAAAAATTAGCCATTTCAACAGTATTGAGTTTATACAGCCAGTATCAGCTGAGATGGTTACGATAGAAAAAAATTGGAAATGCAAAAAAAATCACTTGAAGTCCTGACCAAGTTAAGTGCAGTTTTGATATTAGATTTACCAGATTTTATTCGACATTTTATCTTGAATCTTAAAAACAAGCTGGATGCTTATATCAAAAGAATTCTTAACAAGGGTGAAAAATCCCATAAAGGTGTTGATGAATTTGAAATTCTAAAATGGTTAATCCATAAAATTTCTTTAGATTTGGAACAGGTTCCAAAGCACAAACATAAAGAGGTACATGCTGTTCTATTTACATGTTTTTTTACTCAATTGTCCGATACCTTAGGTTTGCCATTATCACGGTATATGAAGGTGGGAAAAAATCCGCAGCGTTGTGTTCAATTGAGTGCAAACACTTATAAAAAATACTTTGGCCTGAATAAAGACTTGAAGCTCAAGTTCGAACGAAACCTGAATATCAATTTTTACCCTGAAAAATTATGGTAGCTTTATGAGCCAAACTGATGAATTGTCAGCTGACAAGCAAATTAAACTATTGGAAGAATGGGTCAATCAACCCCTGAGTGTAAAAAAACAAATTTTGACTCAGCTCTTGGCGCAAGATCAGCAGGCACAGGAACTGTATGCTGCTGCTCACAAAATACATGTGGTGATTAAAAATAATCGGATAGTGACACAACAGAAATTATTAGCAGGGTTAACGCAATGGGCTAAAAGTGCATCTATAGGAGAACTAAGCGACCAACAAAAAGCAGTATTCATCTATTCCTATCTTTGTACTGCAGCCTTGTGTGAAATACTGAAGGAAATCATCTTGTTAGAGCCTCAGATTACAAGGGATGAAAAGGATGAAAAGGATGAAAAGGATGAAAAGGATGAAAAGGATGAAAAGGATGAAAAGGATGAAAAGGATGAAAAACAGGTTATTCTAAATAATTGTAAAAACAACAATAAAATCAACACAGTATCTTATAATTTAAAACTTCTTTTGCAAAAGCAGTTATCGAATACTGAGAAAAATAAACTGTTGTATAAAAAAGTTACACGCAAACTCCAAGCTATGGATGAATTTGATGCCAACGAGTTAAAAATTCTTTTAGAGCGTAAAACAATAAAAAATGATTTTGAACAGCTTAATCTTGGCCGTTATATTCAACAATTTATTATTGTTTTCAACGAGATTGCCAATAGTAGATTAAATTCAACAGTAATTAATGTTCAGGCTTTAATTAACGATATTAAAAAGGGCATGACCTATAAATCTGATTCAGGCACATCATCGTTGGATGTAGAGAATGAGGATACTGGACAGGATACAGAGGCCAATCTTGTCGATCCTGAACAGGATGAGATCGCCAAGCGGGTGAAGGGGAGTTTCTCTGATGACAAACAGAAACAGCTCGAAAAGCAAGCTAAGAGAATTCAGCGACGTGACTTAGCCTGTAAAACTAATCCGCTTTATCTGAAACCCAGTTTATTAACTGAGGTATATCAGCGATTGCAGAAGTGTTATCAAGAAAATAAGAGAAATGATGCATATCAATCGGCTTTAGCTGTGTGTGGTCTGATGTGTCTCTTGACCGGTCTGAGTCCAACGGTCTTTCAAAAGATCAAGTATTTGATTGATATTGGTAGAATTAAAAAAAAATCAGTCAAAAAAGTCATCCATTATTATTGGGTGATCGATCCTAAGTTGAATGCCAATCATTCCGGTGCCATGCAAGATAAAGCACAGCGTTATAATCGGGCCTTAACCCTGGAATGGCGCATGCCAGCACCCTGGATCACCAGTTTAGAGGCTTTAGAGGAACCTGAATTTTGTGTGATTGAGTACAATAATTTTTTGCGGGAAATTTTTAAAGAGCATGCAATTGGCGAAATCACCTGTGGTATGTTAGAGCGGCAAATCTATTTTTATATGGATATGGAGACGGATGATAACCTGGTCGCACACTTGCTGGCCAACAGAGATAGCCGTCATATCGTGCAATGGAACTATGAAGGGCGTCAGATCGATCAAATCGACCAGCATTTTCAAGGCTATATTAATGTTCTATTAGACCGTAGAAAAGGTGAACCATGGATTGAGGATGAACACCCTGGTCATATTTTTCATCGTGAGGAACGTATCGGCAGTCAGCGATGCTGGACTGTAGAGGCCGCGAGTAAATTTTTTAATCAGCTTTATCATTTTGTCAAAAACACATTAGCCAATACTCAAGCGAATCTGATCGAGAAGCTGAATGCTTACAGCATTTGGATGTGGCATCTTTCCTTAATCTGCCTGACGGTGCGTCCAATAGTCGGCATGCCGGGGTTACTGAAACATTATGATCCTAAGGCACAACTGCTTTACGTGCATGATAAAAAAACTGATTCACGAAAAGTAGGACGTCCTGTTCCTGTTACAGGCTACTGGCAGGATCATTTCAATGCATATCGAAAATATCTGACGAAAACCATCGAATCACTCGGGATAAAAAGTTTGCAAGCGCAATTGGAAAACGATGGTTTTATGCTCTATGTCATCTCACATCCTCGGATCAAGTCCCAAAAAGGTCAGGTGAATCTTGCTGAAGTCGTGGAGCATTTGGAGTTACAGCCCATGTCTGCTGATTTTGTCACGAATTACCTTAAAGAGACTGTACAGATTTATAAAAACTGGCCAAGGCATTTCACTAAAAATCATCTCGCCCTGAGTGGTGACATTCACAATACGCTATATACCCATGATAAGCAGAGCATGGGATTCAGTCACATTTCTGGATTAAGCCCTTATCTCTACAAACACGACATTCAGCAACAAGTTAAAAGCTTGCTCAACAAACTAGAAATCGCAAAGCTTGAAGTGCTTTAAAGGACCATCTTGTGCTTGATACATCACTTGTTACGCAATTAGAAAATGCCATTAAAAGAGAAATCGGTGACATTTTTAAGGAAATTTCTCAGCTGATCACTGCTACATACACAGATGTAAATTCTGACCTTGCTCAAATTGATTTTAAGTGGCTTGATCAGCAAATTCTGGACAAGTTTACTCTCTATAGAGCAGTTTTAGAGCAGCTCTGCCAAATATCCAAATTTAAGGGCAATGCTGCAGATTACCTTCAATTCTGTTTTAAACAAGTGAAACGGATTTGTAACGAGAAAAACCAGCAGTGGCAAAAGGATTACCCTTCCTATGCCGAGAGCTATGAGATTAAGTTGCCCGATTGGATAGTCTACACACCTAAACGTCTAGACAACGTTTTTTCAGGACGAAAGTTACAGCAGGGTACTATGCTCGTCGAGGTAAAAGAAAAACTGTATGTGAATTGGGCGGATTATCTCAAACAACAAACTCAAGGTATCCTCTTAGACTCTACGGCTAAAGAGCAACAAAAATTAGTGAATACCTTGTTTGAATGTCTTTGTATTTCATTAATTTTTGATCAGGGATGCATGCAACCTGAACGACTGATAGCCATTCATGATGCGATTTTTCATATGAACCTAGATAGTGGCTTGCTTCCGATCTATTCAGATGCCGAAAAGGTTCAAAAGGCTTATGTCTTTTCATACACCTTGCCCTCGACAAAGTATGGCAACATCTATCGTCAGGATGGCGAAGAAGAGGCGGAGTTATGGCAAACCCAACACATTTATTTCAATGCCTTTGCGATGCTATGTTATCGACGGATTCAGGAGCTAATCAATGGACCGCAAGGGTATGTATTACAAAGCACTTCGCCATTGCTGTACTGGGAAAAAGAACAGAGTGAAATTGAAACGGGGAATCAGCCTGAAGCCTTACTGCTAGAAAAACTTAAAATCCATTTAAACATTGTACTGAATATGGCGGAGGAGGGGGACTCTAGAAAAGCACGTGAGGATCAGCCATTTGCACAGCTTAATCACGTGAAGCTATTTTTAAAAGGCTTGGAAAAGACCGGTTTTGCCATTTTTAAGCATATGGATTATGTCTTGTGGCAAGAGATTCCTAATCTGGATGTGTTAAGTACCAGTGTACTGAACAATCAGATCATCACTTCGCCTTTAATCTATGAGCAGTATACACAGCTCTATGATCAACCCGATTGCTGGAAAACTATTCAAGCTAGAATCAAAAATCTTGAAAAAAAGCCTCAACTCTTAGACTTGGAGATGCCTACAGTTACAGTCAAAACATTTCATGATCGACGAACCGGTCAACGTCATGAGCTGAAATCCTGGCTTTTATCTTTTCATCAGGATATCAAACCCAAACAGCTTGCGGATCAACTCCAAGAAAGCATCCAAAAATCTGAGGACTATAAATCTGCGTATGAGGCTGGAAATGGCGAGTACCTAGATTATGTAGTGGCTATTGCACATTTACGCGTGTGTCAGTGGTTAGAAAACGAATTTGCTTATCATGTGAAAGCAGCGATTAAAGTCTCCACGATCAAGCGTTACTATAGTAGTTTTGTGCTTGACCTACTTTGTTGTATTCTAGAACAGCAGATCAATCTAGATACAGCCACTGAAGAGCAGTTTGAGGAAATGTATCGCACGATTGTTGAAGAAAAACTGCTGAATGATCAGAGAAATCATAAAACGACCGCCCAAACCAACAACAATAAAAAATACAATACCTCGGGTTATGCCTTTGATCGGCTGAAAGCTTTTCACCAATACTTAGTCAAGAATCATCGTGCACCGATTGTGCAATATTTATATGAACGTCAAAGTGACGGTTTATTTTTAAAAACCAGACTCATTAGTCCGCAGATGTTTCAATTGATGATACGGATTCTTAGAGGATACCCAGAAGCTTTGGGTCTGACTGAGCAGGATGCAACCTGTCTAGAATGGGTTTATACATTGGCATTTAGACTGGGCTTGCGTATTGATGAAGCTGCCGGGATCTGTATCGATGATTTTGTATCTCCGCAGTTACGAAAACATCCTGACAATCGACAGCTCTATTATGTGTTTGAATCCGCTTTAGATCAGCAGAAAGACGATCGATCTGACCATAAAATGAGAAAAACAATGGGTGATATTGATGATCTCACCCTTAGGATTCGTCTAAATTCTGAGCGTGATCTGAAAAGTGATAATGCCACGCGTCAGTTTGATTTAGCTTATTTTTTAGCACCGGACGAGTTCACAGGATTTTGTCGCTTTTATCAAAACCAGTTACCTGGCTCTAAAGCGACTGCAGCAGTCTGCAATAGAAAAATCAAACAGCTCTTTATGCTGGGTGAACAACCTTTATCCAGTACAAATTTATCAAAAATTACCCAGTTGCTGTTTAATACTGTATTAGGGACAAACGATCATCAATATACCTTTCACGCTTTCAGGCATAGTACCGCTTCACATTTGGCTATCCTTTTAAAAGGCAGCATAGCACTGGTACGTTGTTTTACTGACTATGATTCCGAGTTTGGGCGTAAGCTTAAAAAGCACATTTTACCCAATATGAAGGATGCTTCATCGCGTAGTGCCCAAGCCTGGTCTCGACTTGCGCATCTGATGGGGCATGAAGACATTCGGATCACTGCAAGACATTATCTGCATCATCTGAATATCCTGATTGCTGACATGTTTTATCAAGCAAACCGTGAATATTCACCTCAATTGATCAAGGCATTATTAGGCGATAGTCAGTTGATGCATCGCGATTTCAAGGTTAAATTTCAGTCGAATGAAACAGATATTTTAAAATTGATGAAGAAGATTCATTCACACACAGAAAATAATTCTCAAACTGCTGCATTAAAGAGCAAGAAAAAGCAGAAGCAGCCTCAACAACAGGACGTATTTTTATACCGTGAAACGTTTCTAGACGAATACCGGAAGTGGCGGGAAAAAAAAGAAAAAGCAACGATCGATCCTGAAGTATTGAAATTCATTCAATCGATCAGCCAGCCGTTTTCTCTCTATACAAGTCACGTCAAAAATGATGCTAATCATGAGGATCTTATCGGTTTTACTTGGAAGAAAATGGTGACATGGTCTAATCACTATGAGATTGAGAAACCTTTTAACTTAAATAAAAATGTAACCCAGAATGATCTTAAACATTTTTTTTATTGTTTAGAAAATAAAATTTCACTTGAAAAAGATCGTCCTATTTTGAATTTTAAGGCATCATCTGAAAATGACTTGATTGACTATCAAAGATTCTTAGATTTTATTAATAAAATTTATTCAAAAGATTCAGATAATTTTTTAAAATATTCAGATAATTTTGAATGGGATGAATATAATACGGGTGAATTTAATAATGTAAAAAAGGGCGAGGTGAAAATAAAAAAATATAAAATATGGAATAAAAAAGATAATAATTTTATTCAAAAGATGCTGTTGCAAAGCGTCTTTTACAAGATGAAAGAGTGCCTAGAGGTTCTATCAGAGGTTGACGATATCAACGGAAATTCATCAAAAAAAACACATTGAAATCAAATGGATATTTTTGTTGATTTTACAGCTTAGTTTTTTTTAGCATATTTTTGCAGAAAAGTGAGTTTTTATCGCTCAAAAACTGGGTAATTAAGGGTGAAAATCCAACCCCGGGTTTTAGGCTTTTTGAGTGTTTTTTAGCCTAAAAAACAGCATTGTTGAGACGCAAGACAATAATCACGCTACGTTAAAATTAATTGAAATATTATTGATATAAATAATACCTTTTGTTGTTAATAAAATAATAAATTAAAAGCGATTTAATATGAAATTGAGTGTTGTTTTAAATTAATTGGAGAATCAGTTTTAAATAATGTAACCCTCTATTTTGGGTTGATTTTTTTGGTTTTTTAACCAAATAAAAAGTACGTTTTTTCATATTATGTTGATAATTTTTAATCAATTTTATACATTGCTGAAGATAGAAACTGTATTTAAGTTGAATTAATCTGTTTTGATGAGTTAATGCTCATAAATGAAAATTCCTTATTCTAGCCTTTAGTGGCTTTGTTGCACAAACCTATCTGTAAAGGCTTTTTCAGCGATATAATTTTCAAATGAAGAAGCCTACACACAAAATCTACCGCACAACCAATTGGCCCGCATATAACCGAGCACTCATGAGTCGCGGAAATATTGCCATTTGGTTTGATCCTGCTACGCAATGGTATGCGCCATCAAAAGGCAAACAAGGGCGAAATCAAACCTACTCCGACGCAGCCATCCAATGCTGCTTAATGATTAAATCCTTATTCCGTCTGTCTTTACGTATGGTCACTGGCTTTGTGCAAAGTCTGATTAAACTTTGCGGATTAAATTGGATAGCTCCAGATTACACCACGCTTTGTAGAAGACAAAAGCATATTGATATTGTAATCAGCTACCAAAAAAGTAGCGATGGGCTGCATCTACTCGTAGACTCTACAGGCATGGAGTTTCTAGGTGAGGGCGAATGGAAACGCAAGAAACATGGAGCTGAATATCGTCGCCAATGGCGTAAACTACATATTGGTATAGATGCCAAAACCCTACAAATACGCGCTATTCAGCTTACAACCAATAATGTCAGTGATTCACAGGTGCTTGGTGATTTACTTAATCAGATTCCACAAGATGAGCAGATTGACTCTGTTTATACCGATGGAGCTTATGACACCAAGCAATGCCGTCAGGTCATTGCAGATCGGCAAGCGCATGCAGTGATTCCACCTAGAAAAAATGCGAAACCATGGAAAGATACAAAGAGTAGCTCGCTAGCGCGAAATGAATTACTTCGAACAGTTAAACGTTTAGGCAGGACACTATGGAAAAAATGGTCAGGCTATCATCGGCGAAGTTTGGTTGAAACTAAGATGCATTGCATCAAATTATTAGGAGATAAACTCAGTACAAGGAGTTTTGATAGCCAAGTGAATGAGATTCATGCACGTGTAGCAGTCCTCAACAGATTTACGGAGCTCGGCCGACCTCATACCCAAGTTGTCACTTAAATTTGGCTCAATTAGGGGCGCTTTGCATTTCAAATCTTTGTGCAACAAAGCCGCCTTTAGTTAAAACTGCTAATCATAAATATTCTAAAAATAGCCTAAGCTTAATAAGTGGTTCAAAAGGGGCCCAGGCCTTTGCTTTGTCAAAATCTGATTTGCCAAGCAAAGGCCTGGGAATCCGCGAATTTGATTTTTTGTTTTAATAATGCTCAATATTTTAATTTATTGAGGTCCTTTCATAGAATTAATGATTAAAAAAAGTCTAATTTGGTTTGACCAAAGAAAAAGATACAAATATGATAATTACATTACAGTAAAATCTGTAATCAGGCGTGGAAACCTGAAAATTACTACAGAAGCATTAAAACTGCTTTAAGCGGTTTTTTTGTGCTTATTATGCTTAGCTTGCCATTATGGTAGGCCAGGCAGGGCAGTCGATGACTGGCCGTCTTCTGTAGTGCGGTATTTCCACCCCTGTTTGGTCTACCTCCATCTCGTGGAAAAAGATGGTTGTAGATAGTAAAATCTAAACTACAGGTACTCAGCATGAAGATTTCATTATCTCAAATCCCCATTTCTCTTACGTTTCTTTTGTTAGCGCTGACCGGATATTGACGGTCATTTAATTCATCGCTTTAACCAAATTGAACGATATGCACTTTCAAATTTCGTATTTGAGCGAATATAGAGAAGTGCTGCCTGGAGAAAACAAAAAATGGGCCAAACTCGATTACTGACGAATATCATTCAGCGTAAAGTCATGTTGCCAGAAGAAATGTCACCATCAATGCAACGAGACAATTTTGAAGTTGCACTGACTGATTTTGAAAAGCATGCCATCATCAAATGTTTATTTAAAGCGGATAACCAGCGTTCTACTGAATGTTGGAGTGTGCGGGAAATTGCAAACTTTATTGGGAATTGCACAGAAGATCAAAATATCAATTTGTGTATCTTGTATTGGAAAGATATACACGGCAACATCTATATTATCGATGGGGCGCATCGTCTTTCGAGTATTTATGCGTGGGTCAAGAGATATTTTGCAGATGAACAAGCCACTCAAGCGCCTAATTTTAGCGATCAACAAAAAGAAGATATTCGTGACCTGCGAAATCATTTAGGGGATCTGGCTGACTTCCAAAAAATTTGTATTGATCCTAAATTTGCAGAACAAAAATCTAAATTAGACGATATTAAAATCAGTTTCCGGCAAGTGCTTGGTACTCCAGAAGATGCACGACGCGTATTCCAATCGATTAACTCAGATACTAAACGCCTGGATAAATATGAGGAATATCATCTAAGAAGTCGGGGAAGTGATGCATATTATGCGATCTATGCTTGTTGTTATATCAATGACAATAAATCCAATTTAGAAGAGCTTCAATATACACGTTTAAATGCGCTCATCGAGTTGGGGGAGAGGATCCATCAGCTGCTTTTCTCTACCATCTTATTAGATACTGAAATGAGTCATGGCAAAAAAATTGGCTTGGTCAATGAGCTCATGAATATCATCGCGGGTGATCGGATTCATAATATCATGAGCCTGAATCAGGGTGAACGCGTTGAAAAGATCATGTCACATCTGTTTACGGCCCTTTGCAGAATGGCCACTCCTGTAAAAAATACTGGGGTTCCGAGTTTGGGCTTACATCCGTTCTTATATTTTTATAAGGACCAGCGTTTTCAAATTACTTCCTTTCTAGCATGGTTTTCAATTGTGTTTGAAATTCATGAAAGTCGCATGCAGATTCATCATCGAACGATTAGTTTCAAGGACTTCACCCGGGTACGCCGTAGTATTGAGTTCTTGATCGCCAATTTCCCCGTGGCGACCACCGAAACGGTCGGCAAGTTCGGCAGTGGTATCAAGGGCTATGATCGGCTACAAATTGTCTATAAAGCCTTTATTTGCTTAAGTTTGGAAATGGAGGTTGATTTTGATGATGAGGAATGCCTGAATACATTTATTCTGTCCATGTCTAAGGCCTTCAAATACATAAACTTTAATGAGTTTTATGTTGAAAGATTTTTGGGGAATTATGATGATACGGTCGTGAAGCATGTGGTGGGATATGTGGAGTCGATTAGTCCAATCTCGCGCTCAAAGCCCAAATCCTTTTCAGCATTAACCAAAAGTTTACTTAAGCACAATTTTCTGGTGGGTAATCATAACTTTTGCCTCATTTGTGATGGATTAATCTATCTTGATTCTACTGAATCGGATCATAAAATTGCCAAAGCCGTTGGTGGGCAAGGGGTGCTAGAGAATGGTCTGCTGGTTCATCCAATCTGTAATAGAATGAAATCAGATCTCAGCTTAGAAGAGATCAGAGCGGATTTGTTTGGTGAGTTATTGTATTAATCAGCAGGGCTATGTTTTTGTGTTCTCAAGTGTGTTAATTAATGATAAATCACATGATTTAACTTTTGATCTATTTTGCCAATGTGGTTTTTTTAATTCAGTAGACCTCTTGCGAAAGTATAGTTTTATCTAATTTTTGAATTGGCTAAAGCCTCATAAAATATAGCTTTTGGCTGCTTAAAATTTGACTAACGCAAGAAGTCTAATGCAGAATCATAGTTAGAAGCTAGCTGTAGTTTCTGAATGATCGTCAAGATCCTTAGTTTTGCCCATAGATTCCCTCTATGGGTATTTTTTTGATCAAAAATCATGTGTAGATGCCCTAGAATAAACCTTTTAGCATTTCATAAGCAATCAAGATTAAGCCTGACACCATCAGCACCACAAAAATGAGTTCCACTCTAGTTAACATAGTAATTCCATTTACTTTTCACCCAATTTATGTGGCAAATAAGTCGTAGTAGCAATGACATAACATGACATAGAAAATAATCAAAAAGACAGAATTTGGATTTTTATATTCAAGGTGAATTATTAAGATAATTGTGAAAACTTCATAGGAACTTCTTTTTTCTCAATGAAAATGTTATATCCTTAGAGTCTGCATGATCCATTTGAAGCGAGAATTTTATGAAAAAAGTTATTGGTATGAGAAATAGCCGTACTGAAGCCTTTAAAATCGTAAAAGCTTCATTTGCCGTAGATAATTTGGTTGTAGATAATAAAGGCTTACAAGCAATTAATGACTATGTGACGGGTTCTAAGACATTTGAACAAGCCAGAAATACACTCGTTGAAATGTACCGTGTACGATAAAAATGTTTTTTGATGATGCACTACATTATTATCTGACGGAAGAAGATTTTTATGATGATCCATTCTGTGATGAAAATGGTGTTTTGATCAACAATCTTGGTATTTCTAATACCAAAGACCTGAATGAGGCAGAGAAAGCGCTAAGTGCCTTACAAAATACAAGGTTACAGGAAAATATCTCTGTTTTTCTAGGCAATTTTGATTTACAGCACTTACAAAATATACATCATCAATTATTTATGGATGTCTACCCATGGGCTGGCCAATTAAGACGCGTGAATACCTATAAAGGTGAATGTATCTTTCTCCGTTACAATAGCATAGCTCCTTTATCAGATCTGCTGTTTTCATGCCTCAATAATAACTTTAACCATTTGATTAATAATAAAGAAAATATAGATTTGGTCTGTAGTTTTTTAGCCAGATTTTTTGTTGTTTTAAATTATATTCATCCATTTAGAGAAGGTAATGGTCGCTCACAACGTTTCATGCTAGGCCAGATACTATTTAAGTTAGGTTATACGATCGATTGGACCACTGTGAGTTCAGATGCTATGAATCAAGCAGTGATCGCAGGATGGAAAGAAGGTAACTTTAAGCTCACTGAAAAAATGATTAAACTTAATATTCAAAGATTAGAAGTAAGTTGAACACCTAACCAATATCGTACTCAGCATCAATTTTGGTGTTTCTTCAGGCCTACTGCTGACACTTCAAATGATTCCATGATAAAAATCAAACATCATTGTAAAGCCTCTAAAAGACGATTGCTCCAACAATAAAACACAACACCCCAAAAGCGATCCAGAGCCAGACAGTTGATCTGGATGTCTGCATACCTGGGTTATTCAATGGCGGTGGTTGCTCAGAGGCGTTCTGTGGAGTATTCGGCCTGTTTGTATGAGGATGATGCTTGGAATAAGAAAGTCCTGTTCCGGGAATGCCCACGCTGGTTCGGGTGCCTTTTTTACCAATATTTAAAGAAGCACCGGGTTTGCCAATGCTGGCACTGCTGATGCCTTTATGGGTCAGATTAATTTTAAAACCCGGGAATAATTTAATACTTTTACGAAATCTAAAACCCATATTGCTCTCATTCTAAAACTTAGCTCAATTCACGCGCTATACCAGGATCCATGATCTGCTAGAGATCGTACTTTGACGGCTATCATCAGGATACTAGTATATTTTTTATCTGGTGATTGCAATACTACCTTTAAATACCGTCAAAAATGTTTACTGTATATTTGCTGTAGGGTAGTCTTAAAGCTGCTATTTATTGACTGATTGGTATATGACGACAGATAAGCATGAAGTGCTTCTCAGAATGAGAGCCATTGAACTCCTTGCATACTGGGAAGGTCGTTTGGTTACCAATCGTTTGATGAGCTGGTTTGGACTGAGTCGACAGCAGGCTTCTGCGGATATCAAGCGCTATAATACGCTGTATAACCCCGATGCCTTGATTCATGATCCCTCAGTCAAGGGTTATGTGCCTAAAGCCAGCTTCCAGCCTGTACTGACTACAGCGCATATCAATGAATATCTCAACATGCTGTCAGGTTTGGTTAGTGAATCGCATGCGCTGATTGCGATGCCAGAACCGAATCTTGCAGCAGTTCAATTACCCGATCGCAGTGTGCGTCCTGAAGTCATCAGGGAAGTATTGCGTGCCTGTCGAACACAAAGCTGTCTCAAAATTATTTATGCCTCCATGCAGAATCCGCAGTGGCATGAACGCATCATTTCCCCACATACCCTGGTGTATACCGGTTTTCGCTGGCATGTCCGTGCCTATTGCCATCAGAGCAAGCAGTTTAAGGACTTTTTACTCTCCAGAATTGATCGCACACCTGTTGTGGTGGCGATTGAGTCAGTAGACCCTGCTCAGGATCAGCAATGGCATGAAGAAATTGTACTGACGCTGATCCCTAATCCAAAATTGAATGAAGCTCAAAAAGCGCTGGTCGAAAAAGACTTCGGCATGCCTGATGGCAGATTACAGATTCCGGTCAAAAAAGCCCTGGCTCACTATACCTTGCAGCGATATCAGGCTGCGATCACGCTGGCTGAAGCAGATGATGCCTTGAAATATCCCTTGGTACTACAACGTTCAGATATCGAAAAACTGTCGTCTTATCTGTTTGATCAGGCCTCATAGGAGATTGGCCATGTTAGAACAATTTCATTATGACAGTGACCTGATTGGTGGTTCACTGATGGTGCGTGAAAGTCGGTTAATCGCGGATCTGTTATTGCGTGAGGCGACTCCAGAACAATGGCATCAGGCGATTCAGGTGGACAATATTCTGCAAAAAAGAACGCCTGCTTCAGCTCAACGCAATGCCACCGCTATTCGTAAGCGTCTGGAGCGCTTGGAGCCTGATTTCTGGAAAGCACTACGTGATGGGGATGATGAGCTGGCGACCCAGGTGGCTTTTTGTGGCGCATTGGAACGCAACC
>NZ_VOZH01000003.1:0-135662 GCF_013419875.1 Acinetobacter sp. YH12049
AAACTCAGTGCAAGAAAATTTGATAGCCAAGTCAATGAAATTCATGCACGTGTAGCAGTCCTCAACAGATTTACGGAATTAGGTCGACCACTTACCCAAGTTACGCCTTAAATTTGGCTCAATTAGGAGGCTTTGTATTTCAAATCTTTGTGCAACAAAGCCTAAAAAAGATAAAACCTATTTTTTCGGACTTTTAAGCTTGAACACGTTAAAATGCCTTTGAGAATTTTGTGCTACTTTGAAATGAACCATGACTTTGAGCACCACCAGCCTTCGTAAACAACTCCGTAAGCAGCGTCGTAGCCTAAACCTATGGGAGCAACGACAAGCTGAACAACAAGTCCTACAGCGCTTAATCAGACATAGTTATTTTAAGCGCAGTCAGCATATAGGCGTTTATTTACATGCATTTGGTGAAATTCACACTCAAAAGCTTATCCACTACTGTTTTTCGCATCAAAAACACGTGTATTTACCCATGATTTGCAACATGAATCAGCAACTGGTTTGGGTTGAAATCTCACGTCATCAATACATTAGTAAACGTTTTTCTCATCACCCACTCGGTATGAAAGAACCCATGGCAAGTCGTGGGAAGCATGTTTCTCATCTTGACCTTTTAATTATGCCCTTGCTCGCTTGCGACAAGTACGGCACACGTATTGGTATGGGGGGTGGCTTCTACGATAAAACATTAGCAACAGCCCACTCTACCCCCTACCGTTTAGGACTTGGTCATGATTTTCAACTCATTCAAGACTCTTTGGTCCGAGAGGCATGGGATCAACCGCTAGATGGCTTTATTAGCCCATCTCAAACTTTAAGCTTCAAACGTTAATTTGATATTCTTGACACTGAGTTACACTTATAAATCACATATTTAGTCATTTTTTATACATTTTAATTAGCATGACCCTTGTAATTTAAAAAATACACATCACTATAAAAAACATGGCAACACCGTTGTCACTCATTAGGAGTGCCCATGTCTGAGATTATTATGAATGAAGAAAGCTTGGAAACTACAATTCCGAGCGTATTACCGCTCTTAGCGCTACGAGATGTGGTTGTATATCCTCACATGCAAATTGCACTGTTTGTGGGTCGTGAAAAGTCGATCAATGCAGTCAATGTCGCACGTGACAGTGACAATCTTGTATTCGTAGTTGCACAAAAAGATTCGCTTACAGAAGAAATTGATCACGACAATTTATATCAATACGGTACTGTCGCGAAGATTGTGCAAGTTGTGAATCATGAGAATGATGAAAACTGTATAAAAGTACTGATTGAAGGCTTATATCGTGCCAAGTTAGAAAAAATTATCGATACCGATGATTACCTGACTGCCGAGCATTCATTAAGCCCAATGACGGTTTCTGTAGACTCAGAAACTCAGAATAACCGTGTGGAAGAATTACGCACCTTATTTGCTCAATATGCAGAAGCAAAATTGCGTAACGCACGTGAATTGATTGCAGCAGCCAATAAAATTGATGATTTGCTACAATTATTATTCTTTGTAGCAACACGCGTGCCTTTGAATATTGATGTAAAACAAAAGTTCTTAGAGCATGATGAATTTGAAGCACATTTAGCTGAGCTGATGACGTATTTATTACAACAGTCAGAAGAGCAGCAAATTGAGCAAACCTTACATGATTCTGTGAAACGCCAAATGGAAAAGAATCAGCGTGAATACTTCTTAAATGAAAAAATGAAGGTCATTCAACGCGAACTTTCTGACATGAATGGCGGTGCTGAAGATGACGTTGCAGAAATTGAAAAGCGTCTAGCTGAAGCCGATTTACCTGAACATGTACGCAAGAAAGCTGAAAATGAGTTCCGTAAGCTAAAAGCGATGCAACCTGCTTCGAGCGAAGCTGCTGTCGTGCGTAACTACCTAGAAGTTATTTTAGATACGCCTTGGAACAAAGCCAGCAAAGTCAGCATTAACCTTGCGAAAGCTCAAGATATTCTTGATGCCGATCACTATGGTTTAGACGACGTGAAAGACCGCATCGTGGAATACCTTGCTGTTCAATCACGTGTGAAAAAACTTCGTGGTCCAATCCTGTGCTTAGTTGGTCCTCCAGGTGTTGGTAAAACTTCACTCGGTGAATCTGTTGCCAAAGCGACTGGTCGTGAATTTGTCCGTATGGCGCTTGGCGGCGTGCGTGACGAAGCTGAAATTCGTGGTCACCGTCGTACATATATCGGTGCGATGCCCGGTAAAATTGTGCAGTCTTTGACAAAAGTTGGCGTAAAGAACCCACTGTTCTTACTCGATGAAATCGACAAGATGGCGCAAGACTACCGTGGTGACCCTGCTTCAGCATTGCTTGAAGTCCTCGATCCATCACAAAACAGTAAGTTCAATGATCACTATTTAGATCTTGATCTAGACCTTTCTGAAGTGATGTTCATCTGCACTGCAAACAGCATGAATATTCCAGAAGCTTTGCTTGACCGTATGGAAGTGATTCGTCTACCGGGTTATACCGAAGATGAAAAAGTGAATATTGCTGAACGTTACCTTGTTCCAAAAGCCATCAAGAACAACGGTCTACGTGCGAAAGAATTAACCGTTCACGAAGAAGCCATCCGCGATATCGTACAACGTTATACACGTGAAGCCGGTGTCCGTAGCTTAGAACGTGAAGTGTCTAAAATTGCACGTAAAGTGGTAAAAGAAGCAGTGAGCAAGAAAGCGAAAAATCTTCAAATTGAAGTGAATTCGAAAAATCTTCCTGACTACTTAGGTCCACACAAATTCGACTTCGGTATGGCCGAAGAAGAAGCTGAAGTGGGTCGTGTAAACGGCTTGGCTTGGACATCTGTTGGTGGTGAACTACTAACAATTGAAGTTGCAGCAGTGAAAGGTAAAGGCAAGTTCATTACCACCGGTTCTCTTGGCGATGTCATGAAAGAATCGATCACAACAGCGATGACCGTTGTACGTACCCGTGCAGATGAACTAGGTATTGAAGCGATTCGCTTTGAAGAAACAGATGTACACGTGCATTTACCAGAAGGTGCAACACCGAAAGATGGTCCATCTGCTGGTTTAGCCCTAACTACCGCTCTTGTTTCAGCTTTTACAGGCATTGCAATTCGTCCAGATATCGCAATGACTGGTGAAACCAGTCTGGGTGGCCGTGCAATGCGCATTGGTGGTTTAAAAGAGAAACTTCTCGCTGCTCACCGTGGTGGCATTAAGCTTGTCTTTATCCCACAAGACAACGTTCGTGACTTGGCTGAGATTCCAGACAATGTCAAAGAAGGTCTAGAAATTAAACCAGTGAAATCGATTGATGAGATTTTACCTCTAGCCTTGGTTGATATGCCTAAACCTCTTGCAAAGACACCGATTGTCAAAGCAACTGAAGGTGGCAAAGCTGCTCGTCACTAAGCGCTAGCAACTCGTAATAAAAAAGCCCTGTTTCGACAGGGCTTTTTTATATCCATTATTTCATACTGCATATTCGAAAAATTTCATTCAAATCCTTCGCTATGACAAGACTCAAGACAACAGCTACAACTTTTGATTGGATTACTATTTCAAATTCGACATCAAGATCAATAATAGCCAATAAGAAAGTCTTACAAAATTTGAATGCTATTACTTGAAATATCGCCCTCTATCCCACATATATAGTAGAGAGATATACGCGCTGTATGTTTCTTTATTGGTTCCAATCACGTCTAAAAGCGTGATGATCATTGGAACAAGATGGTCATCTACATCTCCAGGTAGATGACCTTTTATCGCAGTCCACAGGCTTTCGGGGCTGCGTTTTTTATGTCATGTTTTTAAAGACATGCTATTTCAAATTTAAGATGGTTTTCACCAAACCATCGATCACTTGAGCCATTTTGTCTAAGTTTAATTTATCCATAGTATCTTGCTCGGTGTGATAGTGCTTATTACGATAAAATGCCGTATCAGTGATCATCATCGCCGGCATATCAAATTGCCAATAATTCATATGATCTGAAAAATCTACCCCCTGAATAAATGACGGTGAAATCAAGCGTTCACATTGCAACTGCTTCAAAGACTCCATCGCCGCACAATACGATGAGGTTAAGTCACGAGACTGAATGTTCCCCACCGATGCAATAAAATTTGTATGCGATGGATAAATCCACTTCAGCCCAACAGGATATTCTTGGGTGACTTTGGGATCAAAATAACCAATCATTTCTAGAATATATACACCTGAAATTTTATCTTTTTCCTTTGCTACCGATTTTGCATGGATAAAACTGCCCATCGACTCTGTTCTAAAATACGGCGGTTCTTCGAGGGTATAAAATACAAATTCAATATTTTGTTTTAAACGCGCTTTTTCAGCCGAAAGAATCCGAGCAGCTTCGAGTACACCTGCAACACCAGAAGCATTATCATCAGCACCATGCTGCTCCTCAAATACATCATAATGCGCACCAATAATCACTCGATTACTATGCCCTGCATTTAAGGGACAGACCACATTACGGTATGGTTGGCTATTTACGGTATAGGTTTGAAAACGGCAATTCACACCAAATAAACGCATCTGCTCACGAATCCAAGCAGACACGCGATTTAACTCTTGAATATTCTTATAGTTACGATATTCAGCTTCACTACCAATAATTTGCTCTAAATAGACTTTTAAATTATCCGGTTCAGCGGTTCTAATATTGTTGGCATTCGCCGCAAATGAACACCATGCAAAAATTGAAAGCATTGCTACTTGCTTGAGCAAAAATAACGTACCGTCCTGCCATGTTTTTTTCATTGTTATTATTCCAATTTTCATCTTTGATCTAATCTGCTTATGCTGCGTATTTAAACAGCAAGCAGAACACGATTTCAATTGCAAATTGTGTCTGAACATACAAAGCGCAAGCGAACCGTTATAATGCTCTTTTATATACTTTCAGGCGCTGTATGAAAATTCGTATTCTGACAATCGGTCAAAAAATGCCAGCATGGGTTCTGACGGGTTTTGAAGATTATTTCAAACGTATTCAGCCATTTGTTCAAACGCAGATCATTGAACTGCCTATGGCTAAACGTGGCAAGAACGACTCAGAAGCCGACATTTTAAAATACCGTCAAATTGAAGGTGACAGCATTTTAAATGCCATGAAATCGAATGAAGTGCTGATCGCCTTAGAAGTCGGTGGTCGAGAGTTCAGTACGGAAAAACTAGCTGAAACCATGAAAGGTTGGATGCTTGAAGGCAATGATGTGGTTTTAGCCATTGGTGGGCCAGATGGACATTCTGAAGCAGTACGTAAAGCTGCAGCATGGCATTGGTCTTTGTCTAAACTAACTTTGCCGCATCCAATGGTTCGTGTCATGCTCATCGAACAGCTATACCGTGCAATGAGTATTAATCATAATCACCCTTACCATCGTGCGGGTTAATCCGAACTAACATCCAGCGTATACAGCAATTACAGCGTTGCAACAATGAAACAAACCGTTGAAATTATCCGAATTGTTACGCTGAATAATTTAGTGCATGATCATTATATTCCTTTAAACAACCAACGGCGACCGCGATGAATTTACAAACACTTCCAGGTTTATTTATTTCCCATGGCTCACCTATGCTTGCCATCAATCCTGAGCAAGTCGGTCCCGCGTTGGAACGTTTAAGCCTGAATCTTCCAAAACCGGAAGCCATTATTATCATGTCCGCGCATTGGGAAAGTAACGCACTAGAAGTAAGTACAAGTGCCCGTCCTGAAACTTGGCATGACTTCCGTGGCTTCCCTGCGGAACTTTATGATATTCGCTATCCAGCGCCGGGCAACCCAGAGCTTGCTGAAGAAATCCTTCATTTGCTTGCCAATGCAGGGTTATCTGCACATGCCAACAGCACCCGTCCACGCGATCATGGCGTTTGGATGCCGTTGTTGCATATGTATCCTGATGCAGACATTCCTGTGATTGAAATATCACTGCCGATGACCATGTCTGCTCAAGAGATCTATAAAATTGGACAAACGCTCGTACCTTTACGTGACAAGCAAATCCTGTTGATTGGGTCAGGCAGTATTACTCATAACTTACGTGAATTGGCTTGGGATGGACGTGCAGCAGCCGTGCCTGAATGGGCGTCTACATTCCGTAATTTTGTGGTCAATAAGCTCACTCATCAAGATTTTGATGCAGTTCTCGATTGGCAAAATATCCCGTTTGTACAACGCAATCATCCGACCATTGAACATTTTGCACCCATCTTCTTTGCGATGGGTACAGGCCCCCGCTTCTCTATAGTTCACAGTAGCTTTAGTATGGGTTCACTGGGTATGGATATTTATCGTTTTGATTAAACAAGAATAAACTTGATAGCTCGACTTATTCATAATTTATATTAATAAGTTAACAAATTATTATTTATGGATACATTTTGCTACTTATTTGAGCTGAATGTATTCATATTTTTTTAAAATGAATGGGTTATGCTACAGGCTGAAATTCACTTAGAACATTTAGCGTAATGAAATTAAAATATTTAGCGATCGCCCTCTTCCCTTTAGCCCTTGCAGCATGTCAATCAAGCGATATCCAAAAAGCTGGAGATTTAGCCGTGAGCGTATTACAACAACAAAATGCTGATAAAACTTTAGCTTTATATCAATGGAGCACCACCACTGAAAATGCACCAAAACCTTTGGTTTTAAATTTTCTAGAAAATGGCACTTTGGGTATTTCAACCAGTTGTAACAGTATGTCAACCCAATGGAAAGTGGAACACAATACGCTTGTAACAGGCAACATTGCATCTACCATGATGGCGTGTCCTGATAATGCGATGAAACAAGAAGGACTTGCATCTTCACTCTTTAGTGACCGTAAAGCACCTTTTGTTTTAAATACCACAGATCCACAAAACCCAACGTTAACCATTATCTCTGCAACAGGTGAGAAAGTGGTTTTCACTGGAAAATTAACACCTGAAACCCAGTACAACTCGCAAGGCGAAACCATTTTCCTTGAAGTCAGCCCTGAAACCAAACAATGTACAGGTGTTGCTCTACAAACTTGTTTGCAAGTACGTGAAGTGAAGTACGATGAAAAAGGCTTAAAAACGCAAGTCGATAAAGACTGGACTTTATTTTACGATCAAATTGAAGGCTTTAAGCACACTCCTACAGAACGCCAAATTATTCGCGTAAAACGTTTTGAACGTAAAAACCCTGCTGCTGACCAATCAAAATATGCCTATATTTTTGATATGTCAGTCGAACGTGAAGCCGTAAAAGTTACGTTGTAAGTTACAGCCTTAAAAAAACCGAGGTCATCACCTCGGTTTTTTTATATCTACAGTACGCTTTAGGATCTAGACTACCGATGAAAAATTTATTGTATTTTAGTATTTTATTCGGATTGTTTGGCTGTCAGAGTAATAGCGAATGGCGACCCAAACTTCAACACGAGACTTTTATCAGCCCAGCTTCAGATCAATTTCATCAAGTTTTACAGCACTATACATGGCAACATAATCCAACTGACAGCCGACAACCCTTTCTCATTAACTTTTCCGCACAACAGCTACACCTTTATGCGGGATGCAATTTAATCTCTAAACCTTATCATTTAAATCAACAGCATTTGAAGACTGAATCTTCACAACTGCAAACACTGATCGGCTGTTCAAAGCAATCAAATAACGATGTGCTGTTCAATCAACTCTTTCGCGATGTCAATCTAAAGCTACTTCAAAAGCAAAATGCCCTGCCTGAATTAATCGTGATGAATAGCAATCAACAGACCTATATTTTTAAAGGCATACAGCGAATTGCTGATTTACGTGATTTTGAAGCAGAACAATTAACTCAAAAGACGTGGGTTCTCGTAGAGAATAAGGCTCTACCCGCCCCAATAACTCTCACATTCAACAATGGCCGTATAACATTTTTTAGTGGCTGTAATCGCATTGGCTGCAATTATGATGTTGAACAACATCCTTGGCGTTTTACAGGAGATGTATGGAGTACTCTGAAGTTCTGCCCACAATTACATCAGCAAGAGCTTCATATTAAACGTTTGCTCAGCCAACCCTTAAATTTTCACTTCAACATTATCGATAGCAAATTACAACTTAGGCTAATGAACACCTAGCAATATATCTATATTTTCTAAACCATTCCGCCATAAAAAAACCGAGGCTTGAGCCTCGGTTTTCAGTTCAACTTACGGAGAACTTAGTAAACGCCTTGAGCAAGCATTGCGTCAGCAACTTTTACGAAGCCTGCAATGTTCGCACCGTTTACGTAGTTCACAGTACCATCTTCTTCAGTACCGTATTTCACGCAGTTGCGGTGAATTTCTTTCATGATCGCGTGTAGACGCTCGTCAACTTCTTCGAAAGTCCAACCCAAACGAATTGCGTTTTGAGACATTTCAAGACCAGAAGTTGCAACACCACCTGCATTTGAAGCTTTACCTGGTGCATAAAGAATTTTCGCTTCAACGAATTTCTCAACTGCAGCCAAAGTTGAAGGCATGTTCGCACCTTCAGCAACACAGATTGCGCCATTTGCAAGAAGAGCTTCAGCATCAGCTTCATCTAATTCATTTTGAGTTGCACATGGAAGCGCGATATCACATTTGATAGACCAAGGACGTTGACCTTCTAAATATTCAAAACCGTGCTTAGATGCAAATTCAGAAATACGGCCACGCTTAACGTTTTTCAATTCCATTACTTCAGCAAGAAGTTCAGTTGTGAAACCATCTTTCACGTATACAGTACCAGCTGAGTCAGAAAGTGAAACCACTTTCGCACCTAAGTACATTGCTTTTTCAGCAGCGTATTGTGCAACGTTACCAGAACCCGAAATCGTTACAACTTTATCTTTAAAGCTATCGCCACGAGTTTTTAGCATTTCCTCAGCGAAATACACAGTACCGTAACCAGTTGCTTCAGGACGTGCAAGTGAACCACCGAAAGTTAAACCTTTACCAGTGAACACACATGCTGTGTCGTTGCTTAATTTTTTCATCATACCAGCCATGTAGCCAACTTCACGGCCACCTACACCGATGTCACCCGCAGGGATGTCAGTGTTAGAACCAAGATGACGGTATAATTCGATCATTAATGCTTGGCAGAAACGCATAATTTCGCCTTCAGATTTACCTTTAGGGTCAAAATCTGAACCGCCTTTACCACCACCCATAGGAAGGGTAGTTAAAGCATTTTTGAAAGTTTGTTCAAAACCTAAGAATTTAAGAATTGAAAGGTTCACTGATGGGTGGAAACGCATACCACCTTTGAATGGACCAATTGCTGAGTTGTATTGAACACGGAAAGCACGGTTAACTTGAGTTTGACCTTTGTCATCTACCCATGAAACACGGAAC
This sequence comes from Acinetobacter sp. YH12049, assembly GCF_013419875.1. Taxonomy (NCBI): domain Bacteria; kingdom Pseudomonadati; phylum Pseudomonadota; class Gammaproteobacteria; order Moraxellales; family Moraxellaceae; genus Acinetobacter; species Acinetobacter sp. YH12049. The sequence continues at coordinate 9,374 of NZ_VOZH01000003.1, forward strand.
TGAATTGCACGCTCAGGCTCAACAAGACGTTCTAGCAAACCGTAGTCAGCATATTGTGGGTTCTTTTCGATGAATGGCCAAAGGCTCGTCATCACTTCTTCAACAGCTTGAAGAAATTCAGGTTGGTGTTCATCACGTGTTTTAACGTAGTCTAGGAAGTCGTTAAGGCTGTTATATTTCAACACTTAATCCTCAGCAGATGTATGGATCAAAATTGATCACAATTTTGATCAAAGATATATTTTGGCGCAAAATATTAAATATCTTTTGTAACTAATCAGCAATAGTTTTTTTAAAAAATCTTTAAATTCTTTAAAGAACAGCGATTTAAATTGATTATTCAGATATTTTAGTTATAAATATTATTACTTTTAGGAATGTTTTAATGAATTATTTTGCTCATTTATGATGCATCTATAGACCCATTTTTGCGCACAGCAATTCATACTGAAACATGCTAGAATTCAACGTCCTCTTTGGTTTTTCACTGCCTTCATTTGTACTCGCGACTACCCATGACTTCTGAAATTTCCCTCATCCAACAAATTGATGCCCTATTGCCACAAACTCAATGTGGACTTTGTGGACACCGAGACGGCTGCTTACCCTATGCCAAAGCCATCAGTGAAGGAGAAGAAGCCAATAAATGTATACCCGGTGGTCAACCTGTGGCAGATTCACTAGCAGCGTTATTAAATCGTCCACACTTAACAGCAGAAGCCAGCGTTTGGCCAATCCAAAGTGATGGACGCCCGCAACGGGTTAAAGCTGTGATTCGTGAGGATGAATGTATTGGTTGTACCAAATGTATTAGTGCCTGCCCTGTTGATGCCATTATTGGCTCAGGCAAATTGATGCATACCGTCTTGACGGATTTATGTACGGGCTGCGAACTCTGCATTCCACCTTGTCCAGTGGATTGTATCGACCTTGTCGAAGAGCTTGATCAAGTGCCATCTGAAGCCGCTCGAATCGCAGAACAGAATGATTTACGTCGCCGCTACTATGCACATATTCAACGTGAGGAAAAGCGCAGAATTCATCGTAAAGGCCCAGTCGTACGTGCTGAAATTGAGACGGAACTTTTTGCCCAATTTTCGACCCAGACAGACTCAGTACCGGTCATTGAAGTCGTGGAAAAACCTGCTACGCCAGTCGTTCAACTCGATGCAAAAACCACCATTGAACTTGCAAAAATTCGTACACAAATTAAGAAATTAGAAAAACAACTGAGTGTTCGAGACGATGCAAAAAAACGTGAGTTACTCCATACGCTCACGCAACAATTAACACAACTGCAAGGGGCTTAATCATGGCGGTTAAAAAAATGACTAAGAAGCAAATTCAAACTTTTTTTGAACGCTTACGTGAGCAACGCCCCAACCCGAAAACTGAACTCAATTATAGTAGTCCATTTGAACTTTTAGTGGCTGTTACCCTATCTGCTCAGGCCACAGATGTCAGTGTCAACAAAGCCACAGACAAGCTTTTTCCAGTAGCAAATACTCCTGAAGCTATTTATGCGTTAGGTGTTGACGGACTGAAGGAATATATCAAGACCATTGGCCTGTATAACTCAAAAGCGGAAAATGTCATTAAAGCCTGCAAGATGCTCATTGAGAAGCACAACAGCATCGTTCCGAATAATCGTGCAGATTTGGAAGCCTTACCCGGTGTCGGTCGTAAAACTGCAAATGTGGTGCTGAATACTGCTTTTGGACAACCGACCATGGCAGTCGATACGCATATTTTTCGTTTAGGTAATCGTACAGGATTGGCTGTCGGCAAAAATGTTTTGGAAGTCGAACACCGACTCGTCAAAGTCATCCCCAAAGAGTTTATTGTTGATTCACATCATTGGCTGATTTTACATGGACGCTATTGCTGCATTGCCCGCAAACCCAAATGTGATGAATGTATCGTGTCTGATGTATGTAATTGGCCTGACCGTTTTGACTTTGGCGCATTAAGACCGATTAAAACCACCCAAATTGAGGATTAATCTCTTCAATTTGGGAGTTGATGAAATTTGTAAGAATCAATTGATCGAGTCGATGCTTAATTTTTATCTTGTTTTTTGTGTTTTTTATTAAGCTCTTGCTGCAGCTTTGGATGTAAGCGATATTGCTTCGGGTTCAGTTTAGCTTGCTCTGCTTCTTCCACTTGCACCTTACGCAACATTTTAAAGCTGACAAATAATAAGCCCAATAACACCGCCACAGCGATGATGACCATTATAACCAAAGCAAATTTCATAACAGATTCGCCCTAAAAGCCACATAAAAAAAGAGCCCCACTATGCAGTAGGACTCTTTGATTGTCAAAAATTCAAAAAAGTTGAATTATTTAGACTGATCTAAAATCGCGAACAAATCAGTTTGAACTTGATCGATTGGACGAAGACCATTTAATTTGTCATAAGTCGGTGCGTTTTCGCCAGAAGCTGCACGACCTTGGTAGAAACCAACCAATTGCTCAGTTTCAGCGTGGTAAGAACCTAAACGCTTACGAATTGTTGCTTCTTGGTCATCCGGACGTTGAACAAGGTCTTCACCAGTTTCGTCATCTTTACCTTCCACTTTTGGTGGGTTGTAAACGGTGTGATATACACGACCAGATGCAGGGTGTTGACGACGACCAGATAAACGTTGAACGATTTCTTCGTCAGGTACATCGATTTCAATTACATGATCGATGCTGATCCCTTCGTTTTCAAGCGCTTCAGCTTGTGGAATCGTACGCGGGAAACCGTCAAAAATGCAGCCGTTGACACAGTCAGGTTGAGCAATGCGTTCTTTTACAAGACCAATAATAAGCTCATCAGATACAAGGCCGCCATTATCCATGACGCTTTTAGCTTGTAGACCTAATTCAGTACCTTCACGAATCGCAGCACGGAGCATATCACCGGTTGAAATTTGTGGGATATCGTAGCGCTTACAGATCAACTGAGCTTGTGTCCCTTTACCTGCTCCAGGTGGTCCGAGTAATATAATGCGCATAAAAAAACATCCTCATTTTAAACATTGTATATGACGCTATGTAGTGATCTAAACCCAAGATTCAGATCATCTTCCAGCATCTAATTATAAGAAAGCCACAAACAAATGTATTGTACCCGCGATAAAACCGGTTACACCACCCAAGACAATTAAAATCCATTCGTCTTCCTGAAATGCAGGACGTAATAGATTTTGAAATTCTTTCGGTGTTAGCTCACGAATACGGTCTCTAAACATTTGAAAGATTTTCTGTGCACGGCTCGCATTAAACGCAGGGTCGCATACAGGCACCATCGTAATTTCAATTGAGCGATCGATCAAGTCTGTCTTGAGTTTTGCGTACTCTTTTGGACCTAAAGACAACTGTAATGAGGTACGAACCAGTGGAGATTCCATAATTTCATTAATATGACGTTTCACAATGCGACGGGTCTTATCTTTCTTCCCGCCATACATCATTTCGGTCATGATAGATTTTAACGTAATTAGGTCTTCTGTGACTACACTTGCGAATACATCTGAAACTTCTTCTTGGCGTTTCATAAACGCGCCTTGAACATTGTACGTTCCAATACGTGGAATCACAGGTTTAATCCAAGGGAATTTACGATCTTTAGTTAATTCAAACAATTGTAAATACTTAACGGGGTGCGGCTCAATGGGATTAAATACCATCCAGATGGCAATCCAGTTGGTCAAAAAGCCCCAGATTGCTGCCCAAAATGGAACCGTCCAATGCCAAGGCACCACAAACCAAACAACCATTTGGAAGATACCAAAGAACATCCCAATCAAGGCACTGATATGCCAAATAAAGTTGATTTCTTTTTGGCCAACTTTAAGGAACATACGTACCATCAAGAGACGATCCGCTTCCATTTGGCTCACCACCATTTCACGCATATCAACAAGTGACTCTACGTTCATGGTCAGTTCGGTCACGAGTTCTTTTAAGGTATTTGGCAGCTGTTTGTGTGCTTGGGTATAAATACGACGTTTAATCGAATACGGTAGGTTTTCCCAAAGCACCGCATTTCGGTCTAGCATGACTTCATCAATCAAATGTTCAAGCTCAAAGCCAACTTGTTCACCAATGATGCGCGCCATGTCCTCAGGATCCATTGCTTCCAAAAACTCACGCAAGGAACCCAATTTAGACAATGTATTATCCGTAATAATGCCAGAAATACGTCCAGCTTTTCTTGGCACAATCCCCTGCCATCCCACGGGTAATCGACCTAAATGGAATCCCCAGAAAGTAATCGGGTAAAACACCATTTTCAGTGCCATCCAAACGTGTGCCCAGGTAACGAATGCGGTAACGGGGATAATACTCAGCACAGCCCAAAAATCGGGACGTTGCAAAAAGGTTTGCCACAATTCGTTAACGTACTCAAGCATGCATAACTTCCATATTTAATTTTATTCAGTGAGTGCGGTTATAAAATAAAGTTGATTATTTTCACTACAAACCAAAACTTAAAGTATATGAGATTTGTAGTCTCGGTTCGGTTTCCACAATCACATTACCTGATTTGTCTTCTAATTTTTCACCCGCCCCCAAGCCTACACTAAACGTACTAATACGCTCGGCACTCAACATCACATAAGCAAGATCGATACCACCACCTAAACGCGCTTCATCTTCACCATCTACTTTCTTAGAGTCGATGTGACCCGCATAAGCTCCGATATAATAACCATTTTTATCTTTGCCAGTGAAATGAACTGGGTAACGAAAGCCGACTTGCCCACCAGGTGTTTTATCATCGTTCAAGAAAACACCAGCTTTTGCATAGGCAATGCCATATGGGTTTACCCACTCACCATTCACGTGAATAATTTTTTGAGTAAAACCTGCTCCAACATTCCATGGTTGATAACCCTTACTTGTTAACTTTGCCTCAGGTAAAAATGAATTGTCATTGGCATGTGCGATGCTTCCGAGCATCATAAATGCAAGCAATGGATATAATTTATTCATTGTTTTCACAAACTTCCTTAGTATTATTTTTTGGAATATTCCTTTTTTATACGTTTCGACTTTAGCAGAATAATATGAACTGTTATACACAAAGCCCCATATTTTTCATGTCTGCAAAGTCAAAATTTGACATACTCCCACCACTTTCGACTAGCTCAAGTGGGGGATTCTAAAAGCAAAAGCTTTTAGGTGACTTCCTTGCGGATTTCGCTTGCTTTCTGCTTCAAAGGGCGACCTTTACCGCATCTTCCCTCCACAGACAAAACGGTGTGTCCCACCGCCAAAATGTTACGAGAAGCGTTTATATCCGCATTCTCGCTAAAGCCACACTCAAAACAGCTAAAGTTTGCCTGAGTGAGCCTGTTTTCTTTTGCAACATGACCGCATGAGCTACAAGTCTGACTTGTATATTTGGGGTCAACTTTAACGAGTAAACCACCTCGCCATTGTTGCTTGTAATCCAACATACCCACAAGCATTGACCAACCTTGATCTAGGATTGATTTGTTTAAGCCTGATTTGGCTTTCACATTCTTTCCTTTTTTCTCAATTGTTCCGCTTGCTGACTTCGACATATTGGCTACTTTTAAGTCCTCAACTACGATCATTGCGTGGTTTTTGCTGAGAGTTGTCGTGACTTTGTGCAAGTAGTCATGTCGAATATTGGCGATATGATGGTGTAATTTATTGATCTTTGAGTTAAGTTTTTTCCAATTTTCACTGAATTTAGTTTTCTTCTTCAATTTGCGTTGAAGTCTAGCCAACTTCACTTGATTGGCTTTAAAGCTATTGATCGGGTCGAATACCTGACCTGTTGAGGTTGTCACCAATTTTTTGATGCCAAGATCAACACCAATGGCTGATTTTGATGGGTGGATGGGATGTTCTATTGTGTTCTCAACACCAAAAGAAATATACCACTTACCGACATGCTTTGAGATTGTGACGTTTTTAATCTCACCTGAAATATCTTGTGATTTTCTGAATTTCACAACACCAATATCATTAGGTAATTTTACTTGGTTGCCTTTAACCCAACAATATCGATTAAATTGAACAATACGAATTGAATCATAACCATCTGATTTCTTCTTAAATCGTGGCATAAGTGGTCTAAGTTGAACTTCACTACCATCAGCTAATTTAAAGAATTTTGGTTTTTTAGGCTTAAAAGGCTTTTGTTTTAACTTGGCTTGTTCTTTTTTATCAAAGAATTTACCCCAAGCATCACCAAGATCCCGAACTTTTTGTTGAAGTGAAACACCATTTGAACTGTTTTCTAAAAAAGCACACTCAGGCTTTTTGCGTAGTTCAGGGATTTTATTAACCAAATTAATTTTATTAATGCGTTCATTTTTAGCAAGCATTTCAAATGAAATGGCTAGGATTTGATTCCAAACAAAACGTGCAGAGCCAAGCAACTTGTTTAAAACAAGTTCCTGTTCTGCATTAGGCTCAAGCCTAAATTTGTACGCCTTGTTGATTTTCATAAATGAGTGTGTATGTGGTAATATGTGATATATTATCACCGAATAAGCCATTTAACAATGACAGAAATATACAAAAACCGACATTCAGCCTTTAATTTACATGTACATTTAGTATTTATCACTAAGTACAGAAAAAAGATTTTAGGTGAATCACATCACAAATATTTTAATGAGTGTGTATCTGAAATATGTAAAGATTTTGATGCGGAATTAAAGGAATGTAATGGTGAGGCTGATCATATTCACATGCTTATCCAATACCCACCAACAGTTCAACTGAGTAAGTTGGTGAATAATCTAAAATCAGTAACAAGTAGAAGAATGCGGAATGAATTTTTAGATTTACGTGGTAGCTATGCAAAGCCTATTTTGTGGTCACGCTCATATTTTGCAGGGTCGTGTGGTGGTGCGCCTTTGGACATTATTAAAAAATACATTCAAAACCAACAAGGTTAAAACCGTGAAATTCACCTCCACCCTGACTGTCGGGTGGAGTCCTCTTTCACTTTAAGATAGACTGCAATCACAGCAGAGTCTTTTTTATTTATCAAAAAAATGTCAGTTGCGCTAGAATATGCCTCTTCCGTTATTTTAGCTCTCAGTCTTTAAGTCGAACGCGTATGAAGCAGCACTATCCTTTAAAAAATGTCCAGCAAGAAAAGCGGATTTATCGTAATCGCGTGGTGATTTCGATAGGGATTGTCTCCTTCTTTATGCTGTTGCTTGTGGCACGTTATGCATATTTGCAAATCAAGAGTTATGAGACCTTTTCAACTGCTGCAGATCAAAACCGAATTCGACTGCAACCACTTGCACCTTCTCGTGGTTATATCTATGACCGTAATGGCGTGTTATTAGCCGATAATTATCCGGTTTTCTCAGCAACCATGAGCCGTGCGGATGTTGAAGATATCGATGATACGGTAGAGCGCCTAACACCCTTATTAGAGCTTACATCTGAAGATATCGAACGCTTTAAAAGTCGAATTAAAACCTCTAAAAAGACTGAACGTGTTTCGATTAAACTGAATTTAAATGAAAATGATATCGCCCGTTTTAGTGAGGTGAAATATCAATTTCCGGGTGTCAATATAGAGACCCAAATGACTCGCTACTATCCACATGGCGAACTATTTGCCCATGTGATTGGCTACGTGGGTCGTATTAATGACAAAGAACTAAAATCGATTGATAAAGATTTATACGCTGGCTCAAACCTGATCGGTAAAATTGGCGTTGAAAAATCATATGAAGAACTTTTACATGGTATGCCGGGCAATGAGTCGGTTGAAGCCGATGCCTTTGGTAATGTGTTACGCCATTTAGGTCGTAAAGATCCGATTCGTGGTAATGACTTATATTTATCCCTAGATTATGGACTGCAAATGGTCGCTTCAGAGCAGCTTGCAGATCGACGTGGTGCGATTGTTGCGATTGACCCACGTACTGGGGAAATTCTTGCTCTCGTTTCTAGTCCAAGTTTTAACCCTAACTTATTTGTTACCGGGATTAGCAGCAAAGATTATTCTGAACTGCGTGATAGCCTCGATCAACCTTTATATAACCGTGCTGTACAAGGCGCTTATCCTCCGGGTTCAACGATCAAACCGATGTTTGGTTTAGGTGGTATTCATTATGGTCTAGTGGACTGGAGTACTGCCATTTCCGATCCGGGCTACTTCACACTTCCGGGTGACAGCCATCGTTTCCGTGACCACAAAAAAACTGGTCATGGCTCAGTTAATTTACACAAAGCTCAAGTCGTTTCCTGCGATACCTATTTCTATGTCTTGTCCTATCGTATGGGCATTGAAAAAATGAATACGTGGATGCGTCAGTTTGGCTTCGGTGAAAAAACCGGTGTAGATTTACCAAGTGAAAGTACGGGGCTATATCCAAATCCTGAATGGAAACTCCGCACACGGAAGTCCAACTGGCTCAAAGGTGAAACCATTTCTGTCAGTATTGGTCAGGGTGCATTTACTGCAACACCATTACAACTGGCGATGGCGACTGCCATTACTGCCAATCAAGGCTCTCATGTTACACCTCACGTTTTGCGTGAAAGTAAAGGCTCTAAAGTCCACAAAGTCCATAACGCCCCGAATGGTCGCATTCAATTTAATGGTAAGCCAGATGATTGGATCAAAATGCGTGATGCCATGATTGATGTGGTACAAACAGGGACAGGTCGTGGTATTCGTACCCCAATGTATCAAATCGCAGGTAAAACAGGAACTGCACAGGTTAAAAGTATTGCCCAAGGTAAACGTTATAACGAGTCCTTATTGACAGAGCGTCAACTTGACCATGGTTTATTTGTTGGTTTTGCCCCTGCGGAAAAACCTGAAATTGCCATTGCCGTCGTTTGGGAAAATGGTCGTCACGGTGGTTCTGCTGCTCAAATTGCGAAACCAATGTTTGACTACTGGTTATTAACACGTAAAAAGAATCCAATTCGTCCTGCTAGCCATCAAATTAGCGGTGGTCTCATGACTGCGGGTCTAAAACCAAGTGAGTTGCCAAGTGGCTCGAATATTTTATCAGCCGATCCAAATGCGAGCCCAACTGCACAGCAGAATAATAGTGCAACTCAACAACCGAATAGTGCAAATACAACACCTCGTGCTGCCAGTGCCGCACATGCAACCGATGAGGAATAATTCATGAAAAATCAATTAAGAATCATTGGTGGTGAATGGAAGCGTCGTCAATTACCTTTTGCCAGTATTGACGGTTTACGCCCTACACCTGACCGTGTCCGCGAGACATTATTTAACTGGCTCATGTGGGATGTTCAAAATGCCAAAGTCCTCGACCTCTGTACAGGTTCAGGTGCTTTGTCGTTTGAAGCACTCTCACGTGGCGCAGCAGAAGCCGTTTTAATTGAACCTGATCGCACCCAAGCGAAATTTCTCATGGACAATTTAGAACTCCTAAGGGTCAGTAAACAACGTGTGCAACTCAAAAACATGACAGCACAACAAGTCATTCCTAACTTGAAAGAGCAATTTGATCTAATTTTCTTAGATCCACCGTATAGTCTTGATTTATGGGAAGAACTTGCTGAATTGGTCGATCCGTGCATTGCAGACAATGGTTTAATTTATATCGAAGCTGATCGTGATCTTGCTCAGTTAAAACTCCCGAGCAGTTGGCAGCAAATTAAACAAACCAAAGCAGGTACGGTACGTGCAGGCTTATATAAAAAGGCTTAATGTAAATGCACACAAAAAAGGACGTTAATGCGTCCTTTTTTATTACTTGAAAATCATTAAACCTGTGGTCGAAGTGGACGCTGGCTGTTAAATCCACCTGGGGTTTTAGCTTTATCCACGGGCGTTACTTTAGGACGTTGTTGCTGTGGTTTTTGCTGCTGGGGCTTACTTGTATTGGGTTTAGCTGGCGTCTGAGGCTTTGCGCTTGGACGATGCACATTTGACGGATGCTGAGATGAAGGTTTCTGTACATTCGGTTTATGCACATTCGGTTTATGAGTATCGTCTGGACGGTTATTCGAATTCGATCGTGGTGAGTTTGGTCGATGTTGCGGGCTATTCACTCGACTATATGAACGGTCATAACGCTGTCCGTATGACCCCCCATATTGACCTGAATAACCATATTGATTTGCATAGCCATATTGATTCGAATGGTATCGGCCATCATCAAATGGCGCCACGACACACCCTGTAAATGTAACTGCAACTACAGATAGCAAAGCAACTTGTTTAAGCATGTGTAGCACTCCTCTTTGATGAAGAGCATTTTCACTTATCGAAATGAATTCAATCGGAAGTCTGTGTACATCTGCTGTATTTAAACATTCATGTTTTATTCATCATTTGACATCCAATTTTGCTCCATTTGTTCAGTCAGCCACATTTATATAGAAAAATTCACTACAATAGCGCCACGTATTTCAAAGCTGTAAATTAATGACTTGGCTGATTTTTATTCTTGGTGCCATCTTTGCGGGATTCGTACAAGGATTAACAGGGTTTGCATTCGCCCTTATCGCAATGTCATTTTGGGTTTGGATACTCCCCCCTCAAATAGCCGCACCCTTGGTGGTCTGCGCTTCAGTTTATAGCCACTTCATTTCATTATCATCAGAACGTAAAAGCATTCCGATCAATAAAAAAATCATTTATCCCTATTTAATTGCAGGAATTTTAGGTGTACCGCTCGGTACCTATTTATTAGACAGCATTAATCCAGATACATTTAAATTGGTTTTGGGCGCTTTTTTAATGTTTTGGTGCCCAATTTTATTTTTTAATCCAAAATTTTCATTCATCCAAAAGACAGGGAAATGGGCGGATTCTAGTATTGGATATATTGCTGGAATCTTGGGTGGTCTTGGAGGCTTTTGTGGTGCATTACCCTCTGCATGGCTCATGCTGAAAAATACACCCAAAGCAGAACAACGCTATATTTTGCGACATTTCAATTTAGCTATTCAGCTCGTCACACTCATTAGCTACCTATTACAAGGAATCATCCATCGTGAACATCTACCATATTTAGCAGTGCTTTTGGTAATTATGGCTTTTCCCGTGATTTTTGGTGCCAAACTTTTTTATCGTATTTCAGAAAGCCAATTTAAGCATATCGTGTTAGGGCTATTATTTTCTTCAGGCTGCTTCTTGGTGACGATGAGTATCTCAACCTGATAACTCAAAACCTAAAGATATTTATCCAAGTCATTCTAGAAAAACCCCTTCTCAGTTAGATATTCACATCTTGTAACAATGACACAGTTCACATTTAAATAAAAATTAGCCAAATGGTAAAAAAGTAATTAATTTTTCTGACGAAAATTAATAGAATATTGCACCTCATAATTTTGCTTAAAATAAAACCATGAAAAAGTTCATCCTGCTTGCAGGTGTAACTCTGCTTAGCGGCTGTATGTTTGGCACGTCCAGCGAAATTAAAAAAGCTGAAAAACTACTCTCACATTTTCAGTGCAATAATATTGAAAGTTCACATATGACTCATAGCTCGATTACAACTTTCCATGAAGAAAAACTAGCATCAAGCAAACAAAAAGTCGTGTCTTATATCGATAGCTATAAGCAAGGCGAAAAGTTATTTCGTATCCCGCTCATTGATGTAGTTGATCAGCAATACATAATTTATAAGGCGGCATGTCAAAATCTGGGCGGTATCCATCCCGACTTTAATGATTAAAATCAATATAAAAATCTAAACAGAAGAATCTAAACAGAAGAATCTAAACAGAAGAATCTAAATAGAAGAATCTAAACATAAAAAAGGACAGCCGATGCTGTCCTTTTTTTTGGATTGTTGGATTAGTGATAGCGTGTATCGACACTGAATTTTTCAGGAAATTTGGCATGAATTTGCGCGTAAAAATCCATGATTTCAGCCATATCTTTTTCATAATCGCCTGTAGGATAAACAATTTTACCCACACCCGTTTTTTTCTGCGCATAGTCCATATAGGCTAAAGCAATCGGCACACTTGCTTGCATGGCAACATGATAAAAACCAGTTTTCCACTTCTCTTGTTTGGCGCGTGTCCCTTCAGGCGTTACCAACATGACTAATTTCGGATGATGCTTAAATAAGTCAGCCATGAGCTCAACCATACTTTGACGTGCTTCACCATCTTGTTTTGGACGACGATTAATACCAATTCCGCCCATAGCACGTACAAAAGGCCCAAACGGGAATTTCATATAACTGTCTTTAATCGTGATACGAACATTTACCCCTAAAGCTTTCAGGGCAAGGCGTGCATAAAGTGCATCCCAATTACTGGTATGTGGCGCTGCAATCATGACACATTGGTCGATATTTAAATCCCAATGGTTATCAATTTGCCACCCCATTAAGTTCAGACTTTTTTCCGCTGTTTTTTCAAACACAATTTGCACCGACAGTTTTTTCTATGCCGCAGAGTTTAACAACGCAAAATAATTATAAAAGCCTATATCGTTCAGTTATTCACCAATTAATATATAAATGTCCTTTAGCGTTCACTTTTAGGTAAATCACCAATATTTCACTATTTACGAATTTTAAAAATCAAATGTCTGTTTTGATGTATTAACCAAACACACAATTGTTAACAGGAATAGGCTATTTTTCTTGAGCAATAAAAGTCACGCTTAGCATTATATTGGGTACATACGGTGTATAAATCTCATGAAAAAACTAATGCTCGCTCTCTGTATGGTCAGTGCAACCTTAACGGCATGTTCAAAAACCAGCAATGAATCTGAAACTGCGACACCCCCAGATAATAATGTCATTGCCAATACAGACGCAGCCTCAGAAAGTCCGATTGCCACAGGTGATAACACCGAAAATGCACTTGATTGGGCAGGTGAATATAAAGGGATTCTGCCCTGTCATGATTGCAAAGGGATTGAAACTGAGCTTGAACTCAAACTCGATAAAAGCTATGAGCTTAGCCAAGAGTTTTTAGGTAAGCCTGCAAACACTGAAAATAAAGTAAAAGGCCGTTTTAAGTTTTTGCCAGATCAACCTGGGATGATTCAACTTGATGCCCAAGGTGACAATCGAATTTATTTTGTAGGTGAAAACTTTATTGAGCTTCGTGGTGATAAAGGTGAAAAATTGGAAATGCCTGAATTAAATTTACAGCTCACTAAAAAGCTTGATTAGCGTTTTATTTAACATTTGTAGTCATATATTAATCATAAAAAATCCCCGCAAAAGCGGGGATTTTTTGTTTAATCCAAATGTATCAACGGGTTAATTATTTTCCGCCAAATACATAAGAAAGACCTACACGACCACCAACTTCGCTACCACCTGCAACACCGATTGCAGCGCTAAGTGAAGTACGGCCATCAGCAAATACGCTTGCAACACCTAGAGCACCTGCAGATTCACCTTCGTAGTGACCAACACCACCAAATACTGCAAATTGACCTGCACCAATGTTAGGAATTTGTTGTTGAGCAGCTAAAGCAATTGCAACACCACGGTAAGCTGTTTTCTCTACGTCATCAATACGGCTGTTCAATTGGTCAACACGTGAATTTAAGTTAGCAGCAGTTGTGTTGAATTGAGTTAAGCGAGAATCAACTTCAACAATTTTAGAATCTACTTCTGCTACTTTAGCATCGATAGCTTCTGTAGCGCCAGCTACAGCACCATCAACAGACTCTTTAATGTTATCAACGATACTTACACCATTGATTTGATAGTCTTTTGCGTTAATAGTACCAGTAGTTGTGATACCACCAGCAGTAATTGTCGTTTTCTCAGTAGTAGTTTTTCCATCAGCAGTTACAGTTTTGCTAACTTCTGTACCATACTTGTTAGATTGGTCTTCATTCGTACCAATTACACCAGTTGAAACTTGTTGTTTAGTTTCGCTAGTTGTTGTACCAGTGAAAGTTTTATTAATATCAGTAGTTGCTGCACCTGGAGTTGTAATACCCGCTTTTACTTGGTCTTGTTGTACAACTGAAACTGATTCACTATAAGTAACATTTTTGTTAGTTACAGTATTGTGAACTTTAGATACATCAAATGTACCTGCGTTATATTCTGCAGTACCAGTTTTAATATGAGTACCTAATACTGGAGTTGTACCATTCCATTCTACTAAATCATTACCGTTACCAGTAATTTCATAGTATTTAGAAGCAAGCTCACGACCTTCATCGTTGTTGTAAACTTCAAGAATACGTTTACCGTTTTCTAATTCGTATTCACGTGTTTTTTGAACACCTTGAGCTGTTGATTTCACAAGTACTGCGCTAGCAACGCTACCATCAGTTTGTAAAGTACCTTTGTTAGACAAATCAGCTAAAGCAATACCGTTACCAGTCATCATTACAACATTGTTATTGTCACGAGCACTTACACCGTAAATGTTTTTAGACGGATCAATAGCACCACTCGCCAAAAGGTTACCAGTATTTGCGATAATACCTTGTTGTACGTAACGAATGTCACCTGAAGCAGTTTGCTTTTGGCCTAAGTCACCTTTTAAGTGTTCGTTAGTACCTGTGCCATCTGGAGCAACTACTTCACCTTGGATGTTACCTGCATTTACTTCGCTACCACCTTGGTAACCATAAACAATACGCTCACCATTAACTTGGCGGTTTTCAAAACCAGTTACATTTGTAGAGCCAGTTTGACCTTTAATCTGACCACCTTTTGTCAAAGTATTTACATCAATTTTTGAAGTACCATTGTATTCAGATAAGTTACCCGCTGCGTCAGCAACATAGTAACCTGGCACTTTTGAACCATCTTTTGTGTTCTCAAAACGGAAAACCGTTGTGCCATCTTCAGTTTTATACTTAAACACGTCATATTTAACATCTTGACCTGCTTGAGTTGTTCCTTCAACGTCACGAATACCCAAATCTATAATTTTGTTATCAGTATCCACACTAATAACTGGTAACCAATCACGATCAGTATCAAGAACAAGTGAGTTTGTAGCACTACGACCATTCACAGGAGCATCAACTGAACCTAAAATGTTCGTACCATTGCCATTATAGATTTGATTTAAGTTAAATAAGTTTTCAGTAACTGAAACAGGTTTAGCTTCTTGAGATGCATTAGCTGATACCGCTGCTACTGCAAGGCTAGCTGCTAAAAGTGTCTTTTGAAATTTCATGTAAATTTCCTTCAATTTTTATAAAAAAACTGGTAGACCCTAGGATGATGTTTACCAGCGAAACTGTTACGAATGCGTACTTATCGTCTGGAGAATCCGCAATTCATAGCCAACCGCCCCTGCGGTGTTGTGGCAATAATATACAAAATAAAACATTAATATCAATCAAAATTTGATTTATTTTTAAGTAAAAAGTATTTTAATTCTTTTTTATACAAAAAAAATACTATAATTTATTGTTTTTTTGATATTTTTTTATAACACCACAAATATTAAAGAATTATATTTCCTTTAACTTTTACCTTTCAATCAATCAATATTTGATTGCTCGTAAACACGTATCGTTTATCCTCCTTACAAAAAATTACTCTTATTTATCAATAATTAGACGAAAAATGATTGTTATTCATTTGGCTATTTCCTACAATCAACAATTAAAATTTACCGAACTCTTATCAACATTCTGTTACACTTAAGAGTCCTTAATTATTGTAAGCAGAATCAATGAAATATGAGTAATCTACAAGAAAAGTTAGCTTTTAGTGAACGCTTGAAACAGGCACTAATAGATTCAAATCACCCTATTAGCCCAACTTATTTATCAAAAGAGTTTAATCATAGATATGATGGCACTCCTGTTTCAGTCCAATCGGCAAATAATTGGTTATTAGGTAAAGCGATTCCAAATCAAGATAAACTGGCTATTCTTTCTATTTGGCTCAATGTCACTAGCCAATGGTTACGCTTTGGCGACAACACATTAGGATCATCCAATCTTGAGTCAAATGATCAATCAGAACTTGATTATTTTTTAAAATTTCGGACATTGAATGCGAGTCAAAAACAAATCATCAAAGATTTAATTGACCAATTCATTCAGAGATAGAACTATCCTTATTCAACAATTTTAAATATTTTTTATTTTCAACTTCGTAAAAATTAATTCTCTCTTCATAGTCACGTATTGTCTTATAAAGCATCTGTAACTCTTTTTTACTCACGAGAATTTTTTCACAATTGGGATCGAATACTTTTGAATGTTTATTCATACATTTTATTCGCTTACCGTCTTGATTTATCATTGCTATTCTTATAAAGAACATATTGATAAAATCATAAATTAAAATTTTAAATATTCCAATATATAAATCATACAAATCAATAACAATTTCTTATTCTCAATATAAAAAATAAAAATGATCATATGTTTTACATTAATTTGCCTCATGTTATTCAGATTAACATAAAATTACAACATACGTCACAAAAAAAAACCCTGCAAAATGCAGGGTTTAATTTTATTTACAGTAATTAGCTTACATCATACCGCCCATGCCACCCATACCGCCCATATCAGGCATAGCAGGTTTGTCTTCTGGGATTTCAGTAATCATACATTCAGTTGTAAGCATTAAGCCCGCAACAGATGCAGCATGCTCAAGCGCAGAACGTGTTACTTTCGCTGGGTCAAGAATACCCATTTCTAACATATCGCCATACTCTGAAGTTGCAGCGTTATAACCGAAGTTACCTTCACCGTTTTTCACAGCATTGATTACAACTGATGGCTCATCACCAGAGTTCGCAACGATTTGACGAAGCGGTGCTTCAATTGCACGACGTAAAATGTTGATACCAACATTTTGGTCATCATTAGCACCAGACACACCTTCAAGTGCTTTTGCAGCACGTACAAGTGCAACACCACCACCTGCTACAACACCTTCTTCAACTGCAGCACGAGTTGCATGAAGTGCATCGTCAACGCGATCTTTCTTCTCTTTCATTTCAACTTCAGTTGCAGCGCCGATTTTGATTACAGCAACACCGCCTGCCAATTTAGCAACGCGTTCTTGAAGTTTTTCTTTGTCGTATTCTGAAGTTGATTCTTCAATTTGCGCACGAATTTGAGTTACCCGTTCAGCAATTTGCTCTGCAACACCTGCACCATCAACAATTACTGTGTTTTCTTTAGAAACAGTAACTTTATGCGCTGTACCTAAATCTTGAAGAGACGCTTGTTCAAGTGACATGCCTACTTCTTCAGAAATTACAGTCGCGCCAGTTAAAATCGCGATATCTTGAAGCATGGCTTTACGACGATCACCAAAACCAGGTGCTTTAACAGCACAAACTTTGATAATGCCACGCATGTTGTTTACAACAAGAGTTGCAAGTGCTTCACCTTCAACATCTTCAGCAATGATAAGAAGCGGTTTACCTGTTTTAGCAACAGCTTCAAGTACAGCAATTAATTCGCGGATGTTGCTGATTTTTTTATCAACAAGAAGAATGTATGGGTTTTCAAGTTCAGCTGTTAGTGTATCTTGCTTGTTTGCAAAGTACGGGCTGATGTAACCACGGTCAAACTGCATACCCTCTACAACATCTAGAGAATCTTCAAAGCCTGAACCCTCTTCAACTGTAATTACACCCTCTTTACCAACTTTTTCCATTGCTTGAGCAATAAGTTTACCAACAGTGGTGTCAGAGTTCGCAGAAATAGAACCAACTTGTTCAATCGCTTTAGAGTCAGATGCAGGTTTTGCAGTCGCTTTAATTTCAGCAACTACAGCTTTAACCGCGATATCGATACCGCGTTTAAGATCCATTGGGTTCATACCCGCAGTTACTGATTTAATCCCTTCATTAAGGATTGCTTGTGCAAGAACAGTTGCAGTTGTTGTACCGTCACCCGCGATGTCGTTGGTTTTTGAAGACACTTCACGAACTAGCTGAGCGCCCATGTTTTCAAACTTGTCTTTTAACGTGATTTCTTTAGCAACAGAAACACCATCTTTAGTGATGTGCGGCGCACCGAAAGAACGGTCGATGACAACGTTACGGCCTTTAGGACCTAAAGTCACTTTTACAGCATCTGCAAGTACATTTACACCCGCGATCATTTTTGAACGCGCTGAATCACCAAATTTTACGTCTTTAGCTGACATGTCTAACTCCGAATCTTTTTAAATTTTTTAACAATTTATGATGAATAAAAGGGTCTAAATGCGTGTACGAAACTTAAGCTTCAAGTACCGCTAAGATGTCAGACTCTTTCATAATAAGAAGCTCTTCGCCTGCTACTTTTACTTTTGTACCGGCATAAGTGCCAAACAATACGTTGTCACCAACTTTAACGTCTAATGCACGTACGCCATTGTCAGTTACTTTGCCATTACCTACAGCGATTACTTCGCCTTGAGCAGGTTGTTCAGCTGCTGAAGTACTTAAAATAAGACCACCAGCAGTTTTAGTTTCCTTTTCAACACGGCGAATCACAACGTTGTCATGCAAAGGACGAATATTGCTCATAGTTAACTCCAGACTAAGTCTATTTACTAGATAAAAGACGATGACATTTTGATTTCCATAAGCCATCGACAAAAAATAATTTAGATGACACTTTTGTGGGGATGGAAAAAAACCCTTCAAGGGCAAAATTTAATTTTTTTCATTTTTTTGTATTTTTTTTCTTCAAAATTTAAATTTAAAGGATTAAAGCTCATCCAAAATATGAGTACTAAGATTTTCTTCGAATATTTTTAACTTTGAATGATAAAAATAATGCTGCACATTCATCTGCTCATCAATGACATTAAAACTGTTGGCAAGGTTATCGTGTAGGCGATATGACATTGCAGTTCCAGCATGAATATCCCAAACTGGATGCGCAGCACCTAAAGCATAAATCTGATTGAGGTCATAGCTGGCTGGAACATGTAAATGCCCATGCAATAAACCATTTAAACCGTGTTGACTCCACTGTTCGAGTGCCAAACGCCCTTGAACAGGACAATCTTTCACACCATGCGGGTCATTGGGCGGCGTATAAAAAGGTTGATGCGCTATGATTAATTTCACTTTATTGGGCGGCGCATGTTTAAGTAATTCCTCGACATGATGTATTTGCTCCAGCGATACATGCCCTCGCGTATGGTAACGACGGCGAATACTATTGATCCCAATTAAATAAAAATGCTCGGTTTCCAGTACATTTTCCATGGCACCAAAAAAAAATTGATAACGTGCAAAAGGGCTAAAAACACGGTTCCATAAATGATATAGCGGAATATCATGATTCCCCGGCACAACGATATAAGGCAGCTTTAAGCTTTCTAAAAATTGCTTACATGCATAAAACTGACGATAACGCGCACGTTGGGTCAAGTCTCCACTGGCAACCACGGCCTCGATACGCTGTTCACGACAAAATTGCTGAATAGCGCGCATACACTCTGGCTTTTCAGTGCCGAAATGCAGATCAGACAGATGCAGTATCATGTGGCACCCGTATCTTTAAGGCTTGTTTTTGCACTCGAATTTTAAGCGGCGGTTTCATTTCTACAATCTCACCATCCACAGCAACGGTCATTTTTTTTCGTTGGGTATGTATGGTGACTTCATCAGCGGCAAAACTATACACATCTGGTGCATTGTCGATATTGCCACGGATCAATTGCCATAAAATTTTAAATAACGTTTTCTTATCACTTTTTGCGACCACCACACCTGCAACTTTACCTGCCTCTGCATCTTTAGCGATTTGCAAGTTTAAATCGGCCAATTGCAATTGATTATTGCCAAAAAAGATCAAGGGCGTTTTGACTGGATAAATATGATGATCCACTTCGATTTCCAATTTCAGCTCTTTACGATCTCGAATCAGCACATCCAAACCTGAGGTATAAGCATGCAATGGGAAACGCCCAAACTTTTGATTATAAAATTCTCTTTTTTGTATAAATAAAGGATACAAGCCCAAACTGGCATTGTTTAAATAGATATGTTCATTGATTTGCGCCACGTGCACCTGTCGATTATTGCCTGTCGCAATCACCTGTGCCGCTTGAATTAAATCGAGAGGAATATTGAGTACCCGCGCCACATAGTTAAATGTGCCCAAAGGTAAGACCCCCATAGGAATATCGGTATGCATCAACTGATGAGCAACAGCATTTAAGGTTCCATCACCACCTGCAGCAACCACAACACCCAAATTATCAGGGTCTTTATGGCGTGCAAATACCTTGCTCATTAAAGTATCAAAACTCGCTTCCTGCCCAAGCTCAAATGACTGTATTTCGAAATTATGATCGGATAATATCCGCACAAGTTCCTCATAGACTTCATCTTTGTTTGCAGCATGAAATCCTGATTTTTTATTATAGATAATAGATAAAGGCTTGGCTTGTTTAATCACTTTTTATACATCTTGGCCGCTTAGTATTGTATTTTGTCGAATTTAACAGCAAATAATAGCGCCTTTATGTAAAAATCGAATTACCACCATTTATTTAATCAATAATAATTCTCAAATATCAATTACATGCAACTTTTTGTTTTTATTAAAAATAACTACATAAAATATTGTCCATCACGTTAATAAATAAAGTTAAAATTCACCATATAATATGTTAAGTTATTGTATTTTATCTATATTTAATATAAATAGCATTAACTACCAAAAAAAATCTACCACTTCTTTAGTCTTATTTTTTTTATGAATTTATGCTTTAATACAGCCACTTTTTTTTCATCTTTTATCTGCATGATGTATCCCATGATGCAGATTATACTTTGTACGGTTAGTACATTTTTGAGATAGGCCTCACCATGACCCAAGTGAACGCACCAGAATTCGTTCGTCACCCTAAGCTCATTGCTTGGGTGGAAGAAATTGCCAAATTAACCAAACCAGCAAAAATCGAATGGTGTGACGGTAGCGCAGAAGAATATCAACGTTATATCGACTTGATGATCGCTAACGGCACTATGCAAGAACTTAACCAAGAAAAACATCCTGGTTCTTACCTTGCTAATTCTGATCCTTCTGACGTTGCTCGTGTTGAAGGTCGTACTTACATCTGTTCTGAAAAACAAGAAGATGCAGGCGCAACAAACAACTGGGAAGCTCCAGCTGAAATGCGTGCTCGTCTGAATGGTTTATTTGACGGTTCAATGAAAGGCCGTACTTTGTACGTAGTTCCTTTCTCTATGGGTCCTTTAGGTTCTCATATTGCTCACATCGGTATCGAACTTACTGATTCTCCTTACGTTGCTGTAAGCATGTCTAAAATGGCTCGTATGGGTAAAGCTGTTTATGACGTACTTGGTACTGACGGTGACTTCATTCCTTGCGTACACACTGTTGGTGCTCCGCTTGAAGAAGGTCAAAAAGACGTTGCTTGGCCTTGCAACCCTGAAAAATACATCGTGCATTACCCAGAAACTCGTGAAATCTGGTCTTACGGTTCTGGTTACGGCGGTAACGCATTGTTGGGTAAAAAATGCCTAGCTTTACGTATTGCTTCTTCTATGGGTCGTCAACAAGGTTGGTTAGCTGAACACATGCTCATCCTTGGCGTGACTAACCCACAAGGCGAAAAACACTACATCGCAGCTGCATTCCCTTCTGCTTGTGGTAAAACAAACTTCGCGATGTTGATTCCACCAGCGGGTTACGAAGGTTGGAAAATTGAAACTGTAGGTGACGATATTGCTTGGATCAAACCAGGTGAAGACGGCCGTCTATACGCAATCAACCCTGAAGCTGGTTTCTTCGGTGTAGCGCCTGGTACAAATACCAAGACTAACCCGAACTGTATGGCAACTCTTCACAAAGACGTGATCTATACAAACGTTGCTGTAACTGACAACGGTGAAGTATGGTGGGAAGGTCTTTCTAAAGAAGCACCTGCTAACCTGACTAACTGGAAAGGTCAGCCACACGTTGCTGGTGAAAAAGCTGCGCATCCAAATGCTCGTTTCACAGTTTCAGCTGGTCAATGTCCTTCTATTGATGCTGACTGGGAAAATCCAGCAGGTGTTCCAATTTCTGCGTTCATCTTCGGTGGTCGTCGTGCAGATACAGTGCCTCTAATTTCAGAAGCATTTGACTGGGTTGACGGTGTTTACAAAGCTGCAACTATGGGCTCTGAAACAACTGCTGCTGCTGTTGGTCAACAAGGTATCGTTCGTCGTGACCCATTCGCAATGCTTCCATTTGCGGGTTACAACATGGCTGACTACTTCTCTCACTGGTTAGAGCTTGGTGAACAAGTTGCTGCTAAAGCTGAAGCTGCTGGCAACAAACTTCCTGGTATCTACAACGTGAACTGGTTCCGTCGTGATGCTGAAGGCAACTTCGTATGGCCTGGTTTCGGTCAAAACATGCGTGTTCTTGAGTGGATCATTGACCGTTGTGAAGGTCGTGCAACTGCTGTTGAAACTCCAATTGGCCGCGTACCGACTTACGAACAATTGAACTGGACTGGTTCAGACTTCACTAAAGAACAATTTGATCTTGTAACTTCACAAGACAAAGAACAGTGGATCAAAGAACTTGAAAGCCACACTGAATTGTTCAACAAACTTGGTGATCGTCTACCTAAAGCACTTAAAGCACGTCAAGACGAGCTTTTAGAAGCTGTGAAAAAATCTGCTTAATCCGCCTTTAATTTCCCTCTTTTAAAAGAGGGATTAAGGAAGATTTAAAAGACCGCCTTGTGCGGTCTTTTTTATATCCACTAAGCCACATCTTGAGCTTTTTGTTTTATGCGAATTGCCATTAAATATTCATCCAAAACATCAACTTCAGCTGCGCTGAATTGCAAATATAACTTTGTCCGTCTTTGCAAAATATCTTCAGAACTTTTCACCCATTCCTGCTCAACTAAATAATCCACTTCTTGAGCATACAAGCCATGTCCAAAGTTTTGCCCCAATTCATCAATCGAAGTTAAATGATTCAGCAAAATCCAGACACGGGTTCCATAAGCATGCGCCCAACGACTGGCCAGGCTGCTCGAAACACCTCGCACTTTTTGTTGGATTTCAACTACCAACTGCTCTACCGATTCTAAATTTTCCGCACCGGGCAATGTTGCATCAGCAGTCCAAGGTTTGGATCGATGATGAAAAACCGTTTTAAGCTGATCTAGCGCCGCTTCTGCAAGTTTTCGGTAAGTGGTGAGTTTGCCACCAAAGATTGAAAGTAATGCAGCCCCTTCTACATCGGTCAGTGCCAAGGTGTAATCTCGCGTGACTGCGGCTGGATTATCTGACTCATCATCACACAGCGGACGCACACCTGAATAAGTTGAAATAATGTCCGTTTGCGTCAATTGAGTTTTAAAGTGATCATTTGACACATCAAGCAAGTAATCGATTTCTTCTTGGCTTATCTTTACTCGATTTGGGTCTGCTTGATATTCACGATCTGTCGTGCCGATCAGGGTATATTGTTCTAAATAAGGAATCGCAAAGACAATGCGATGATCATCATTTTGCATAATAAAAGCTTTATCACCCTCAAAGAGCCTTGGCACAATAATATGGCTACCTTGTATTAAGCGTATACCATAAGGTGACTCTTGCTTTAAACACTGTTTTATAAAGTCAGCAACCCAAGGACCTGCCGCATTCACCAATACTTTAGCCTGCACATTTTGCAAACCGTTGGCATTTTTTAAACACACTTGCCAAATGCCAGCTTTACTGTATGCATTTAAACATTCTGTTCGAGTCAGAACCTGTGCACCATATTCCCGTGCTTGTATCGCATTGAGTACAACCAAGCGTGCATCATCCACAGCGCAGTCGGAATATTCAAACCCTCGAGTAAATCTGGGTGCTAAAGGACTAACTTCCACATCAAATTCAATTCCATTGGAGCCTGCAAGCTGTTCTCGCTTACCCAAATAATCATAAAAGAATAATCCAGTACGAATTAGCCAAGCCGGACGTAAGTGCGGTTCATGTGGCATGATAAAACGCATCGGTCGAATAATATGAGGGGCTTTTTTAAGCAGAACTTCGCGTTCTGCCAGTGCTTCACGTACCAAACGAAATTCTTTATGTTCTAAATAGCGAAGACCACCATGAATTAATTTGCTACTTGCAGATGAAGTATGGCTCGCGAGATCGTCTTTTTCGCAAAGCAAAACACTTAAACCACGCCCCGCTGCATCACAAGCAATACCAACACCATTGATTCCACCACCAATGACCACCATGTCATATATTGATTGTTGTTGTGTATTCATCGCTCCCTCCCACTATATCTTTTTATTCAACAATGCTTCGTTTTCTTTGCTTTATTATTTTTCTCATTGATCATCATTTTTTGATCAAGACACCTATTTTGGTCACGATATCCTTACACTGAGTTTTTGTATCCTTTATTAAATGAGAAGTTATATTTTAAATGTACGTTTAAAAGCCTGCTGGCTCAAGTATGAAATCAATCATTTTAAGGCCCAAGCCATTATTCAAAGCAAAATTCATGACAAGTTGTTAATTTGTACACTTTTTAAACAAAACCTCTTTTTTAGTTTACATTTCATGCTTTTCGATACGCATAAGATATTTTCACACAATAAAAAAAGATGGATTTTCAAATGACGGAAAAAATTGTTACTCAATCAAATTTAGATACAAAGACCCGAGTAAAATCCATTCTCAGTGGTTCAGCCGGTAATCTTGTTGAATGGTACGATTGGTATGTCTATGCAGCATTCACCCTCTATTTCGCCCATGCTTTTTTCCCTCAAGGTAGCCAGACTGCACAGCTTCTCCAAGCTGCGGCCATCTTTGCAGTCGGTTTCCTCATGCGACCCATTGGTGCATGGATTATGGGGATCTATTCAGACAAAAAAGGTCGAAAGTCAGGTTTAACCCTCTCCGTCACACTCATGTGTATCGGCTCATTGATGATTGCCATTTCTCCAACGCATGACCAAATTGGTATTTTAGCGCCGATTATTCTTGTGGTAGCTCGACTGATTCAAGGCTTAAGTGTCGGCGGTGAATATGGCGCCAGTGCTACCTACCTCAGTGAAATGGCTGACCGCGACCGTCGTGGTTTTTTTCAAGCTTTCAATATGTGACACTGATTGCAGGTCAGTTGACTGCACTGTGCGTACTACTTATTTTGCAATGGTTGCTGACAGAAGAACAATTGCATGATTGGGGCTGGCGTATTCCGTTCTTTATTGGTGCGTGCTTAGCGGTAGTGGTTTTCCGTATTCGACGTGGCCTGCTAGAAACCCAGTCCTTCAAAAATGCACAAGAGCAAAAGGACCAGCCTGAATCAGGCTTATTTTCTCTATTTAAGCATTATCCGAAAGAAGCATTCACGGTGTTATTTTTAACAGCTGGGGGTACATTGGCTTTTTATACCTACACCACCTATTTGCAAAAATATCTGGTCAATACCTCTGGCTTTAGTAAACCTGAGGCCACGCAAATCACCACCTTAGCGCTGTTTATTTTTATATGCCTACAACCACTAGCAGGTGGTCTATCCGATTAAATTGGTCGTAAGCCTTTAATGATCGCTTTTGGGATCTTAGGAGTGCTGTTCACCTATGTTCTATTCAGCGCCTTAGGACAAACTCAAGATTATTGGACTGCATTTTGGCTCTGTCTCGCAGGTCTAGTGATTGTCACGGGATACACCTCGATCAATGCGGTTGTAAAAGCAGAAATGTTCCCTGCGCATATTCGCGCATTGGGTGTTGCACTGCCTTATGCTCTTGCAAATACCATCTTTGGTGGTACGGCAGAATTCTTCGCGCTGAGTTTTAAAGAAGCTGGTCACGAGTCATGGTTCTTTATCTATGTGACCATCATGATTTTTATTTCGTTATTGGTCTACGTCTTTATGAAAGACTCCAAACACCATTCCAAAATTCAGGAGCATTGATCAGGGTTATTTGAAGATGAGTTATTAATCAATCTGATCAAAAACAGCATGTTTTCCCCATCAAAGCCTCAGTCTATGAGGCTTTGTTTTTTTCATTTAGTCGTGAAAAATGTATCTGGTCAAAAATATCGCATTTTATAGACTAAAGTCGCATGATTTTCTGCGACAACAGGAGTATAAATTAAATAAATATAGTTCCATCTCCCATTTCGACAAAATATATTGATTTAAACTTTTCCCAAAGAGTTTAAATGGATATGTTTTGCATTCATTCCTTGGAGAATGATGTGTCAAACTCATCTGAGCCAGTTGTTCCTGAACAATTGGATAGAAAAACTCGTGTCAAATCTATCCTCGGCGGATCTGCCGGCAACCTCGTTGAATGGTACGACTGGTATGTCTACGCTGCCTTTACCCTTTACTTTGCACCGCAATTTTTCCCTGATGGTGACAATACTGTAAAACTCTTACAAGCGGCTGCAGTCTTTGCACTCGGTTTCTTAATGCGTCCAATCGGCGCATGGGTCATGGGTATTTATGCTGACCGTAAAGGTCGTAAAGCAGGTTTAACACTGTCTGTATCGTTGATGTGTGTCGGCTCACTGATGATCGCATGTGCACCAACCTATGATTCTGTAGGCATGCTCGCACCCGCTATTCTACTTTTAGCGCGTTTACTCCAAGGCTTAAGTGTTGGTGGTGAATATGGTTCTAGTGCGACCTATTTGACTGAAATGGCAGGTAAAAACCATCGTGGTTTCTTCTCAAGTTTCCAATATGTCACACTGATTTCAGGTCAGCTATTGGCACTTTGCGTTTTAATTATCTTGCAACGCAATTTCTCAGAACAAGCTTTAACTGAATGGGGCTGGCGTGTTCCGTTCTTCATCGGTGCGTTGCTCGCTATAGTGGTGTTCTGGATTCGTCGCGGTTTAGTTGAAACTCAATCCTCTAAAGAAGCTCAAGAACAAGCTAAAAATGGTGGTCCAAAATCAGGTGCTTTAGCGTTATTTACCAAATACCCTAAACAAGCCTTCACTGTGATCATGTTGACTGCCGGTGGTACTTTAGCGTTCAACACCTTTACCACTTATTTACAAAAGTATTTGGTCAACACATCTGGCTTTGAAAAAACCACAGCTACTGAAATTACCACTGCTGCAATTTTCATCTTCATGCTTTTACAACCTGCTATCGGTGCGCTTTCAGACAAAATTGGTCGTAAGCCAATTATGATCGCCTTTGGTGTGCTTGGTGTGCTGTTTACCATTCCAATTTTCAACGGTATCGGTTCTACGACTAGCCCAACCACAGCATTTATGCTTTGCATGAGTGGTATGGTGATTGTCACTGGTTATACTGCGATTAATGCTGTAGTAAAAGCTGAGTTGTTCCCTGCACACATCCGTGCCCTAGGTGTTGCATTGCCTTATGCCATCGCGAACACACTCTTTGGTGGTACCGCAGAACTTGTAGCTTTGAGCTTCAAAAATGCAGGCCATGAAAACTACTTCTTCTACTACATTACATTCATGATTGGTTTATCTTTAATTACCTATGTCTTCATGAAAGATACTAAAAAACATAGCATGATCACTGACGATTAATTCGCTCAGCCCTGCTATTCCACTTAAGCTCATCAAAGCCTATTTTGATGAGCTTTTTTTATCTCCATTTCCATCTATTCATCGTTTCGGCAGTATCAAAGATTTAATCAAACTTCTTTTGCTTTCTTGGTTTTCGCCATCGAGTCGACAGACGGACTATGGCATACTGATCATACAAATACACACGGCGAATGAATGATGAAAAATATTTACAAAGTTTTAAGTTTGGGTATTGTCGCAATGTCGATGGCTGCTTGCCAAAGCACTCCACGTGCTTTTAATGGTCAAACGGGCTTTCAAATAGAGTCCAAATCTGCAGATAGCGCAACACTTGCATATACTTTAGCGGGTCGCCAAAACCAACAACTGGATGCCAATAAATTACAACGTGCTTGCCAAAAAGTATTAAATACGCAAAAGACCTATAAATTACAAATCTTAAGCGTGAACGAAATTGCAAATCCTGCTTTGGAAAATACCCAGTACGGCCGTCAAATTGGTAATACACGTGCGAACTTCGGTCTGTCAAATACCCCAGACCTTCGTAACTCTGAAAACTTAGGCGCACGCGATGCACTCGATGCTCGCCCTGCCACCTTACGTGTGGTTCGTTATACTTGTTCTTAATCAAATTTGCTGTTCAAAAGACAAAAAAAAGACGCTTTGAGCGTCTTTTTTTATGGGTTCAATATTTATAGGGTTTTATAAAAACTCACATTTCGAAACTCAGGTGATTCATCCAAATCAGGCCATGTCGTCGCGCTTCGTTCATCGAGTTTTTCATATTTAGGATGACTAAAGTTTTTCACACGACTGTCTGCCACCCACACTTCTGGAGCAAACTTTAAAAATTCATCCAAAAAGAAACGGTTGCATTGGTCATATAGCACATCGGCAGCCAATAAAATATCGACTTGTTCGGCTTTATACAGATCATCCAAATATTCAAGTTCGACATTATTCAACTCTGCATTGGCACGGCAGGCATCTAGGCTCACTTGGTCGATGTCACAGCAGATCACGCGTTTCGCCCCTGCCATTTTTGCTGCAATCGCCACCACGCCTGAACCTGCACCAAAGTCCAACACCACTTTATCTTTGACATGATGCGGCTCAGCCAATAGCCACTGCGCCATAGCAAGCCCTGAAGCCCAGCAGAAAATCCAATACGGCGTATCATTCCATATACGACGAATGACTTCATCATCCAATTTATCGGTTGGAAATACCGGTGGAATCAACCATAGAGAAATAGGTGTTTCAGGCAACTGTTGAGCATGCAATTCACAATGCGGAATGACTTCATGCAGTGCTTTCAGTAAATGTTCAGGGGCTTTGGGAAATTGGAAAGTACAGCTCATATTAAGCCTTGGAGATGATTTTATTTGAATTTATAAACGTATCAGATACGCGACATCGTCATCTGCTGCTGTGCGAGACAGACCTTAATCGAATGAACACTGTTTCTGCGACACCATTAATCAAAAAGCTGATTATGTCGAGTTCAGCAGATGACAAATGGTTTTGGTTACTTTTGCCGAAACAAAAGTAACATACGAGCTTCTTACATTTATAAGTCACAACGGTAAGACTCCGTTGTGACTTTAAGATCTTTTTATTAAAAGATTAACCCAACGCTTTTTCAGCAGCTTCAACAGTTTGACGAATCAACGTTGTAATGGTCATTGGGCCTACACCACCCGGAACAGGTGTATACGCAGAAGCAATTTCTTCAATACCTACCAATTGAATATCACCCACACCACCGCCATCACGTGGATGGAAACCAGCATCAACAACTACAGCGCCTTGTTTGATCCAATCTTTTTGAATCAATTCAGCTTTACCTACCGCACCCACAATAATGTCAGCTTGTTTAACAAAGTCAGCCAAGTTTTGAGTACGTGAGTGGCAAGTAGTCACTGTCGCATTTGCTTCAAGTAACATTGCAGACATTGGTTTACCCAAAATTGCAGAACGTCCCACAACAACCGCATGTTTACCTGCGATTTCAATGTTGTTTTCTTTTAAAATGGTCATGATACCTGCAGGAGTCGCAGAACCATACGCAGCTTCACCCATTGCCATACGACCAAAACCTAAGCAAGTTACGCCATCTACGTCTTTTTCAAGAGAGATCGCATCGAAACATGCACGCTCATCAATTTGATCAGGTACGGGGTGTTGTAACAAAATACCGTGAACATCTGGGTTTGCATTCAATTTTTCAATTTCAGCAAGCAATTGCTCAGTTGTAGTTTCTTTAGGAAGCTCAACTTTTAATGAATCCATACCAACACGGCGGCAAGCATTCCCTTTCATACGTACATAAGTTGCAGATGCACCATCGTCACCTACCAAAATAGTCGCAAGAATTGGGGTACGACCAGTTTTCTCTTTTAGCGCTTCTACGCGAGTCAACAAGTCAGCTTCAATTTTCTTCGCCAATGCACGACCATCTAAAACTAATGCCACGGCACTTCTCCAAGTGATGATATGAATCAATTTTGCACATAATACATGATTATTTTAAATTTTTTACCTTGTATGCTGCTTTTATGCTCATACAGATGAATCTGCTATTGTTTTTTTTTCAGAGCTTGCTAATATACGCATCAACAAGACATGGCGGGGTGGCAGAGTGGTCATGCAGCGGACTGCAACTCCGTGTACGCCGGTTCGATTCCGACCTCCGCCTCCAATCTTGTTAAGCCCGAGTGGTGAAATCGGTAGACACAGGGGATTTAAAATCCCCCGCCCACAAAGCGTGCCAGTTCGAGTCTGGCCTCGGGCACCATTCTTCTACTACTGAAGATGGTGTAATAAAGAACCCAGCGATAAGCTGGTTTTTTTATGCCTAAAGTTTAGTAAGACAATAAAAAAGAGGGACATTGCC
Source organism: Acinetobacter sp. YH12049 (assembly GCF_013419875.1). NCBI lineage: Bacteria > Pseudomonadati > Pseudomonadota > Gammaproteobacteria > Moraxellales > Moraxellaceae > Acinetobacter > Acinetobacter sp. YH12049. Next base: position 39,705 of record NZ_VOZH01000003.1, read on the forward strand.
CTCCTTAATTATTTTAAAACACCCTACAAATACAGCGTGTTTTAAAAAGAAAACTTTAGATCACTTCAACCACAATCTTACCCACATGGTCGCCTGTATCCATGGCTGCATGTGCTTCTTGAATTTGGTCAAACTTAAATGTTTTGTAAATCATTGGCAGGCATTCACCTTTAGACCATAACGGAACAACATTTTCCTGAATGCCTTTGGCAATCTCTGCTTTTTCTGCAGTATTACGCGCACGCATGGTTGAGCCTGTAATGGTCAAACGCTTCATCATGATTTGACCCAGTTTTACTTCTTTGGCTTTTGCACCACCTAAGAAGGCTATATAGACCAAACGACCATCACGACGTAATAGATTTAAGTTCTGTGCTAAATACGGTGCGCCAACGATATCTAAAATAACATCTACACCTTGCTCATTGGTCGCTTCATTAATCACTTGCTCAAAGTCTTGAGTCTTGTAGTTAATCGCATGCGTGATATCAGAGATCGCTACCACTTTTTCATCTGAACCGACTGTTGCAAAGGTTTTCATGCCTAAGGCATTACACAGCATGATTGCCGTGGTTCCAATACCACTGGTTCCACCATGTATCAGCACCGTTTCACCTGCTTTGGCTTTACCCATTTGGAATACATTCGCCCATACGGTAAAGAACGTTTCAGGAATCGCTGCTGCTTGAATAAAGCTTACACCTTCAGGAATACGAATGGTTTGGCTTTCAGGCACCACGCAATATTCTGCATAACCGCCACCATTGGTCAGACCGCAGACTTTATCACCTACTTGGAATAAAGTAACCTCTGCACCGACAGCAACCACTTCACCCGCCACTTCCAGACCCGGTACTGGTGTTACCCCTTTCGGCATTGGGTACAAGCCTTGGCGCTGTAAAATGTCTGGACGGTTAATACCAAAGGCATGCACTTTAACCAACACTTCATCCGCTTTCGCATCTGGGATGGCAACGCTTTCATAGGCCAGTTTATCTACACCGCCTGGCTCAGTAATAATGACCTGCTGCATGCTTTGCTGTGACATTGTTTTTCCTTTTCAATTATTGACTATTCATCTATCTCTGCACTATTTGAACATAGAAATGCCGCAGAATGAATAAACATGGACTTATGTATAATCTGTACTGTATTTCATAAATGAATAATAGGCCAAGCATGTCTCAGATCGTTGAATACAATGAAGATAACGCTAGCGACTATGAATGGTTCGATGGTTTTGCCGTGATTCGCTTCTATGCAGATTGGTGCGCGCCCTGTGTGCAGAACTTCCCTGTATTTGAGCAGTGTGCAAAGCAAATATCTACGCAGCATGCACGGCTCAAATTTGGCAAGGTAAATATTGATTCCTCACCGATACTGACTTTGCGCTATAACGTTTATGGACTGCCTTCAACCTTGCTGTTTTATCGCGGGCAAGTGATTCAACGTATTGCAGGTGTCAAATCACTGACTGAATTAACAACCATCATTCAAGATGCGATGCAGTCACACTCAGACGATGACTAAGAAAATTTTCCTTTTATTTGGATGCAGGCTCATTCGGCAGGCGTACAAACTTCATTAGCGTATTACGCACCAATGGCAACACGATCAAAATGAGCGGAAAGGCCATCATCCACGACATGCTCCATGCGCGAAGCCAAATACCAAGAAAACCTTCAACCAAGCCTTTATTCATCAGCATGTTAAAGCAAGAAATTGAACCGCTCATAATGCCGGACAAGATTAAGGGCATCAGCCAAGTCATGTGTTTGGGATGAAATTTTGGGAGTTGATTCATCTGTAAATACCTATTATTCGTCTTGGGCTGCGTTCTGGGCTTTTACGGTTTGTTTTAGTGTTTTCATAAACTGACCAAAATACGGCATGAAATCTTTAAATAAAGGATGGTCTTTATTTTCCAACAAAGTTTCACCAAATAGTTTCAGACCCACGGCAAAGGCTTTGGTCTTTTCATCATCTAATAATTGCGCTTTGGTCAAATGCTCCAGCACCTTAAACAGGTCATCATGGTTGTAGGCATTAAACTTTAAAGCTTCGGTATAGGTCGATGGATTGCCCTGTGCATCGGCAATGTGCTTGAGCGTAATTTCATATTGATGCTGTTTCATTGCGTCGCCTCCATACGGCTGATTTCGACTGCCGCCTGATCGATTTTTTCTGCAATGGCATACACCTGTTCGGGTGTCAGTTCACAATGCTGAATTTTGATGCGTAGTGATGCTTTTAGGTTTTCCATCGCACGTTTGATATCAACGTATTGTTCATTGTTATGAATTTGCTTGCGGGTATCAAAACGGCAGAGGATTTTCTCTACAGTGGCTTTTTCTGCATCTAGATGTACTAAGCCTGACTGCGTAACGCTGTATTGTTTACGGTCTTCGGCATTAAGTTCTGCGTGTATGTATTGCTGTTCTTCTAGGTAATTCAGCGTTGGGTAAATTGTTCCTGTGCTTGGGCTGTAGCCACCGCCTACGATTGCGCCGACATCTTTGATAATGTCATAGCTGAACTTAGGCGCTTGGGAGATCAGATGCAGCACCAATAGTTTCATGTGCCCTGCTTCAAACAGGCGTTTTCGGGTTTTAACTGGACTATCGCTTACGTCCAAAAGGTCTGAATTTGACATTGCAAAGATACACCTTAAGATTAATTAAGATATATCTTAATACAATTGAATTATATTAACCTACTTTTTTAATTCTTATTTTGTTTGGAGCTTCAATTAAAATATTAACTACTTCCATCGGTTTACAATTTTCACTAAACCAGAATTGTAATTTTTTACCCTTAAATGGCCTTATCCTAACTGATCCATTTTTATTAGCATTTCGATCTATTTTAGCTATATCTAGCGGAATAGCACCATCACCAACATAAATATCCATTTGACTTTCATGCGTACCTAAGTAGCTAGAATATGAAATTCCAAAGTTAATACAGCTCCAATTAAAATACGTATCATGCAAAGTCAACTTATATATTGGCATTTCATTAATTTCATTGATTTCATTGATTTCATTGATTTCATTGATTTCATTGATTTCATTGATTTCATTGATTTCATTGATTTCATTGATTTCATTGATTTCATTGATTTCATTGATTTCATTGATTTCATTGATTTTGAACCTATTTCCATTCCACTTAGGTTTCAATTCTTTTATCAAACTATCTTCCAAACCAGCAGCTAGATTAAGCTTAAACCCTCCATATTCCATTAATCCAACATCTTCAAATAACCAAATTTCAATGACCTTGCCCATGCTAATCAATCTAGTTAATTCAAAATTATTTCGAATATTTGTAGTTTGGGTACGACCTGGCTTTAGATAACCTTTAAACCTATTATCTAAATTTTGTGTAGTTTTACCAATATAGAGCAATTCATTATTCTCTATAAACGCATACAGTATATTTTCTACACCAGATGAATAATTTAACTTATAAATTAATTCCTTACTGCTCCCAATATTCCAGAACCCCACATTTTTAAAACCAACATCAATAAGTTTTTGCCTAATATTCATACAACCCTTTTGATTTTATATTGTTTATTTACAATAGATTACCACGAAATAATATTTGTTTTTTTGATTAAAACATAAGCACTTTTTAAATTATATATTCATTTCCTAATAAAAAAACCCGCCTTTCGGCGGGTCTTTTTTAAATTAATTCAATCTATTACAGACGAACCAACTCAACAATTTTCTCAGCAACTTCTTCAGCAGCATCGAAGGCATAAGTCACATCAGTACCTTCAGCAGTATCTGTAATCACAACCACACCAGTTTCACGTACAAGCGCGACTTGCTCTACAGTTAAACCAGCTTTCGCAATCGCAACCACACCTTGTTGAATCAACAAACTTTCAATCGCTTGCGCATTTTCAAGGGCTTTCGCAGTCACAGTTACCGCAGCAGGTTTTTGACCTAAACGTGCAGCACGCGCTTCAGCAGTTACAGGCTCGTTGTGTGCAGTCCATTCAACCGCAGATTCAACCATACCCGCACCAACAGTCACGTTGCTTAAACGGTCAATAAAGATGAATGAACCTGTGTAACGACTGTCTTGGTAACGGTCAAATACCACTGGCGCATCAAACTCAATCGTTACATCTGCAATCGCATTCAATTCAAGCTGTTCAACTTCCGTTTTTTCCAGTGTGTTCACATTGGTACGATAGTTAATTTTCGTAACTTTCGCAGGAATAGTTTGTGTACCAAACTTCACGTTATACAGCTTGCCAACTACTAAAGGCGCATCTGTCATCCATACCACAGAGGCACGTGCAGAACGTGAAATGAGTGGCTGTTCGCCCGCTTTAACCAACACGTTACCGCGTGAAATATCAATTTCATCGTTCAGTGTTAAAGTCACCGCTTGACCTGCAACAGCATGGTCTAAGTTACCGTCAAAAGTTACGATTTCTTTAACAGTCGAAGACTTACCAGATGGTAATGCAGTAATGGTATCGCCAACTTTCACTTCACCAAGTGCAATCGTACCGCAGAAACCACGGAAGTCGAGGTTCGGACGGTTTACATATTGAACAGGGAAACGGAATTCGTGCTTGCTCGTATCATGCGAAATTTCAACAGTTTCCAAAGTCTCCATTAAAGTCTGACCTTGGTACCACGGCGTATTTGGCGATTTGTTTACAACGTTATCACCATTCAACGCAGAAATAGGCGTGAAGATGATATTCGCAGGTTTACGGTCGCCTAATTGGTTCACGAACTCGTTGTATTCAGCTTGAATCTCATTGAAGCGTGCTTCAGAGAATTCAACCAAGTCCATTTTGTTCACTGCAACCACAATATTACGAATACCTAAAAGGCTCGCAATAAATGAGTGACGACGCGTTTGAGTTTGTACGCCATAACGCGCATCAATCAAGATGATCGCTAAATCAGCAGTCGACGCACCAGTTGCCATGTTACGTGTGTACTGCTCATGCCCTGGGGTGTCAGCAATAATGAACTTACGTTTTTCAGTAGAGAAATAACGGTAAGCCACGTCAATGGTAATACCCTGCTCACGTTCCGCTTGTAGACCATCTACAAGTAAAGCCAAGTCAGGTGCATCACCCGTAGTACCGACTTTTTTAGAGTCACGTGTTACGGCTTGCAATTGATCTTCATAAATCAATTTTGAATCGTAAAGCAAACGACCAATTAAAGTCGATTTACCATCATCCACGTTACCGCAAGTGAGGAAACGTAGAAGGTCTTTATTTTCGTGTTGTTTTAAATACGCCAAGATGTCTTGGCTAATTAAATCTGATTGATGAGACATTGCTCAAAGCTCCACATATTCTTTTGAAATCGGTTTCTGAATCTTTTTAATCCCTCTAAATCTCCCTTTAAGAAAGGGAGACTTGGCTCCGTTCTTTCTTGGGAGTACCCCTCTTTAGTAAAGAGGGTGAGCAGCACTGCTGCGCAAGGGAGATTTCTTAAGATTCTTAGAAATAACCTTCCTGCTTTTTCTTTTCCATCGAACCTGCTTCGTCATGGTCGATCATACGGCCTTGACGTTCAGATGTTGTGGCTAAAAGCATCTCTTGGATAATTTCCGGTAAAGTTGTTGCAGTTGATTCAACCGCACCTGTAAGTGGGTAACAACCTAAGGTACGGAAACGCACCGATTTCATTTGTGGCACTTCACCTTCGTTCAAACGCATACGCTCATCATCAACCATGATCAGTGTACCGCTACGCTCAACCACTGGACGTTCAGCAGCCAAGTACAAAGGAACCAATTTAATATTTTCAAGGTAGATGTATTGCCAAATATCCAACTCAGTCCAGTTAGACAATGGGAACACACGAATACTTTCGCCTTTGTTCACTTTACCGTTGTAAAGATTCCAAAGTTCAGGACGTTGGTTTTTAGGGTCCCAACGGTGTTTAGTATCACGGAATGAGTAAACACGCTCTTTGGCACGAGATTTCTCTTCGTCACGGCGCGCACCACCGAAAGCCGCATCAAACTGATATTTATCAAGTGCTTGTTTTAAGCCTTGAGTTTTCATAATGTCAGTATATTTTGAGCTACCGTAATCGAACGGATTCACGCCTGCGTCTTTACCTTCTTTGTTTTGATGCACGATCAAATCAAAGCCATGCTCTTTTGCCATGTTGTCACGGAAAGTAATCATGTCTTTAAATTTCCAACCCGTGTCTACATGCAGTAGTGGGAATGGAAGTTTGGCAGGATAGAATGCTTTTAAAGCAAGATGCAGCATGACCGCTGAATCTTTACCGATTGAATACAGCATGACTGGGTTTTCGAACTCAGCAGCAACTTCACGGATGATATGAATACTCTCAGCTTCAAGCTGTTTAAGATGAGTAAGTCTTTCCTCATTTAATGACATGGACAACACCAGCTTAGAATATGTGTACTTATTACACTTTAAAGATATATATACATTATAGTGATTAAGCTTTCATAACGATTGCTTGTTTTGTGATATTGATATTCTTATTCGTCATATACAAATTGTCTGATACTGCTTATCAATTTTAATTAATTTAATACGATAGACTTATCAATTTCAGTATTATTCTAGTCCGAGATCCGTAATTTTACGCAATTTTTTATCAATTAACTAATCGCTAAATCCTCTAAACAATCGGTATTCAAACTCGCTCAAACTACCTAAAGTAGCTATATCACTCTCCAATAGTTATTGATATGCCATATAGTCACTATACGCTTGAAACCTTAAAGTCGCTGATTGAAGCCGCAGGTCTTGCTGGCTATATTTATCAGCATTCTTCACACATGCTCGTGCTCCAAGAAGCCTTAAATGATGACGGCAGCCCGCTGAATAACTTTATCCAACATGAGCTGAGTGCTGACCAAATTGGCCTTCAGTTCGGCCTACGACTTTTGGACAATAAACTCGAATTTTTGATTGGGGTGACTCACAGTAACCAAGATCGCGGCTACGAAATTGGCGCTGGCAATTTAAAGGCCGATCAACGCGCATTTAATCTGCTCTATGCTTTTTATAATTTTCCCAAAGCATTTCACTTAATCCATTTCCCGCTCGCAGCCAATAGCACCCAGTTAGAAGAAGAGATCGAAAAGCAATTGTTTCAACTTGAAAGCATGGGCTTTTTAGACACTGCGATTAAAACCAATCCGATGGGCGAACAAGTGAAGTGGATGAAAACCTTTATTGTTCAAGCGGCTTTAGATATGAAAGTACGCATTCAAACTTCATTGTTATAAAAAGGGTTAAAGCCACCTAAAAAGCGCTCTATTGAACGCCAGTTCAAATCTTCATATGACATCGAAAGTCACGGCAAAGCCCTCAGCACTGCTGTGACGCTTATAAATTTACATTTCCTAACATTGTTTTCTGTGCCGTTTAACAGGCCATTTCTCTCCCTTGAGCACGACCACTTATATATCTGCAATTAGACTGAAAATTTGATTGATCACAATGACTTAAATCTTAAATGGGTAAAGTAGAAGTGCTATTCATTTTAGATTTAGATAATCCTGATTTAATTGATCAACTATTTTTAAAGAAAAACTTAGTAATAGCTCACATAAAAGCCGACTTTTTGTTAATCTGATCTGTAATTTTTTTACACAATTTCGACAGATAATGTTATTTTATTTACTGAAAAAAAATTCGGCCAGAATTATTTTTTTTGATTTTTTATAAGCATAAATATAGAGATAAATATAATGTGGGAATTGTTTACTCACCCGTCTAATATCATGTTTAGCATCAGTCTCTGCTTAATGTTTTTGTTTGGACTTTTTGAGATTGTGTTAACAATTTTAGGGGGTGGTTCTCAAGGCTTCTTAGATCAATTCCTACCTGAGGATGTTGGTCATAATGCAGAGCTAGGTGTAGATGCCGATGCAGGTATCGTGACACGTGTGCTCGATTGGTTGTATTTGGGTCGTATTCCACTGTTTGTATGGCTCATCATTTTCTTATGTGTCTATAGTTTGTTGGGCTTTGCTATTCAAGCCATCGTTAACCAAATGACCAGTATGATGTTCAGTGCATGGATTATTGCACCAGCCTGTATTTTTCTGTGCATGCCCTTCGTACGTTTTAGCGCAATGCTCATTGCCCGTATTTTACCCCAAGATGAAACCACTGCCATTTATAGTGATGAATTGATCGGTAGAACGGCCACGATCATTTTGGGTGATGCACGACCACAGTCTCCTGCTCAAGCCAAAGTCAAAGATCAACACGGATTGACCCATTATATTTTGGTTGAACCTGAACAAGATGAAATTTTCAGCCAAGGTCAATCAGTGGTTTTAACCCAAAAAACAAATGTAGGCTTTCAAGCCACCATGCTCTAAATTTTGAATGAATTGATGCTCGATCAGTTCTTCAAACACCATATAAATACATTTAACGCGTCATACCTTCTGCAAATCTCGAAGTGATGATGAGTCAACAAAATACTGATTTTTAAATCAAACTTGTTAGCACTTTAGAGGGTTAACTTGAACTACAACAAAAGAGATAAACGTCCATGTTAGACATTATTCCAAGCGGTATCCTTGTAACAGTCGGGATAATTTTTGCCGCACTTATTTTTATTGGTTTTATTATTGCTCGACTTTATCGTCGCTCAAGTAAAGAGATTTCATTTGTGCGTACAGGCTTCGGCGGTGAAAAAGTGATAAGGTCATATTGAAAATGTTAATGAAAAGGTCATATCAAAATAATTAATGAAAGTGTTAATTCAATTAAGAACAATTAAAGTAAAAAGATACCAATTAAGGTGTCTTTTTTATTTCTTTTTGGGATATTTTATAACACTTCATAATTAACAATTTTAATTTGACATTACATAAATCAGGAGTAAAGTATATATTATGCTTTAAAAAGGTAATGTTAAATTCATGAAAACAAAGCCCATTTCACTAAATATCTTTTTAAGGGATTGCCAGTATGAAATATTTGGTTCAGACAATATTAGAATCTTGTCTGAACAAAGACCCGAGCAGCAAGAGTATTCAGACTTCCCCCAACTAATTAATTTAGACAACATTGAAACAAGTATTGAATTCAATTTATTCTTAATTGAAAAATTTCGCTTTAATGATTTTTCTTCAAATAAAATTAAGCGAAGAAAATATATATCAAAATTAAGAATTAAAAGCTTAATAACCTCATTAACTGTTTTTTTAAATTGGTTGACCGAAAATAATGTTAATTGGAAAGATGAATCTTATATAGATGATGAAGATCCAATTAACTTGTTTAAAAGATATTTAATAGATCGAATCACATCAAAAGAAAATCATATTGAATATGATTCAGCAAACGCATATTTACGTGATGTCAAAATGCTTTATGAATGGGCAGCTCATAATCATATTGTTAATCGCCTACCATTTGAATATTATGCAGATTATTATGTTAATGATAAATCCAAGAAAATCACATCAAAATTAGCATCACCCATTCAGGTTATTTCATCAACCATATCTATCCCTAATAAATATAAAGGAATAAAAAGAAAAGTTTTAAGTGCATATACACCTACAGAATATAACCTTCTCATTAATTCTAAATACTGTCAAAATCAAGGCAGACAAATTTGGATTAAATTAGCAAAAGAATATGGGCTAAGAAGAACAGAAATTATCAATATAAATGAAGATATATTGGATGAAGATAAACATGGCTTATACACAGTTATTGGTAAATTTAGCAAACAAAGAGAAATCTATTTTAAAGAACCAATTTTGAAAGAAATTTCAAAATATTGTAATAGTGATGCTAGAAAACTCGCATTGCAAAAGTATTATGAAAAGAATAAATATACAACCGAACCACCATTGTTTTTAAATAATCGCGGCGAAAGAATATCACATTCGACTATCACTAATATTATTTACCCTGTAAAAGCGGAATTAAAAGAAGCTGGATTTAAATTTAATAAAACTTTCCATGATCTAAGATCTACTTATGCAGTTGAACGAGTGATAGAACTGTTGAAACAAGGCGAGGATTGGGATCATATTGAATTCGTAATTACAGACGAACTAGGTCATAGCTTGTTCACAACAACTAAGAAATATCTTAACACTAGAAGTGCCAGAGAAAGTTGGATTTCTCAAAGTGGTATCGGTGAAGCTTTAAAATCGAATGGCATTTTTGGTGATGCAGAAGAAAAGGAAATTTTTGATGACTTTCTATGATTATGTAATGAGTTTCATAAATGAGTATGATCATGTCTTGAATGCAGAAAAGACAATAATTAGATATTGCTTTGAAATTAGAAAGTTAGCTGATAATTTACCGATTGAGTTTAGAAATGAACTAAACAGAGATATTGATTTGTTGATCAATGATCAGAGCTATCTTCTTGAACTAGAATTGAAGCTTCATTCAGAATTTTCTGAAATTTATAAAAATAGATTTTCCTTTATTTTAAAGGTTTTATCACATTATAGCGATAAAAAAATTACGAGGACATCCTCATTTTTTATTGGAGATAATGAATTTAGAGCTATAGAGCTTTATGCTTTAAATAAATGTCTTACAGTTGAATTAATAGATCTATTATCTAAGCTGTATCAAAAACTATCTCTAAAATCACAAAAAGCACATTTTAAGTCACTACGGAAAATCATTCTTGATTCTAATCAATTAAGTGTTTCCAAATCCTTAGAAGAACTCGCTAACCGTATCGAATCTAATATTGAGTCAACAGTAAAAACGCGATCTATAATTAATAAATTACGAGGAGAAAAGGTCACAATTGAATTATCTGGAAGTCCACATGACATTACAAGGTATTATAAATTAAACCCTATTGTTCTTTCACAATATCAGAAAATTCAAAAAAAAATAACGAATAAAACTGAGATTAGACGCTTTCAGAGGTTTACGACTGCTTTAAATAATCACTGTGATAGATACCCTACTGATGAAGCTTTGATTAAAAAACATGGTTTACTTGCATTAGTAGTTAATGATTATGAAATCTTAATTAAGCTTAGATCATATTTAAAAACTAAAATTTTTAAATATGTTGTATATATTGTTGAAATATTGACTGGTGAAGAATTTAACTATGCCAAACATGATAATAAATGTTTATATATACCAACAAAGTACGGCAACATGTCAACAGTTCGTCTTAACGTACTTTATGCAAAATCTGAAAGATTTGCCAAAGAATTTTATAATTTCTTTAAAAAATATATTCAAGATATTAAATATCATGATGCCAATGAGGTATCGCTTCAAAGCAATATATCAATATTAAGATATATATTTAATACTTTTTCTACTGAAAAAGCACTTGATGAAAATGGACTTAATATCTTATCTGCTGATAATCATTCACATTTCAGAGTCATTAAAGCAAGAATTAATGATTTAGCTTTAGAGGGAAAAATTCAACCAGTTACTCAAAATGGTTATTATGCTGTTTTAAAATGGTTTTGCATTCAAACAAAACAGAGATATATAAAAGATTATGATCAAGCAGCATCCCAAAGTAAATTTCTTGCTAGTCAAGATTTTCTTACGAGAAGCTATACTCAAAAAGAGTTAATGATTATTCTTAATCATGTAATTAATGCTATTAAAGTTAATAAAGATGATTATAGTAGATTAATGGTGGCTTATTTTGCACTTATTCAAATTACTACTGGTTTAAATATTTCCACTTTATGCAGCCTTCAAGATACAGAAGATCATATTCATATTGATGACAACAATGAAAATATTTTCTATTTTAATTTCATAAAGCCAAGAGCTTCACATAATACAGAAACTCATGTTTACTTTAAAAATACAGAAGACAAAATACTCTATTTATACTTATATGTCCGTGAAAAACTGAGGAAACAAGTTATTGAGAAGGCTATAAATCCTGCGTTTAAAACAGATTATTTTTTTGTTTTTTTATCAAAATCAGGAGAATTACAAGTTGCCAACCATACTAATATTATTAAAAAAGTCAATGAGTTGCTTGCAGAAAATGGATGCCACATTCGTTATAACTCTAAGCGAATTCGTAAAACTGTTTCCAACAGAGTCTATAAAATAGTTTTGAAAAAATTCTCTGTTTATCGAGAATTAGTCCATCATGATTTTGATGTGTTTGTGCGACATTATGAGGAATTGAATATAGCTGAAAGTATCCAAAAACTGGCTAAAGGTACAAAGGCTTTACAAATATTTCTCAAAAATAGAGAAATTAGCTTAGATACGCCTGAAATAAAACAGACTATCTCAGAAACAATTGAAATTGAAGATAGCAATATTATTCAATTTACTCCACTTGGTAATTGCTCTGAAGAACAGAATGATAATAAACCGATGTGCTCTGATTATTTAGCTTGTGTTTTCTGTAAAAACTTTAGTATTGTTAATAGTCAAGCTCAAATTCATAAGCTTTTAGATTTCAAGAATATCTGCATATCACAAATGAAGGAAATTTCTTCCTCATATAATTCTGACTCTGCTACTGGTATTGCAATCAAAGAGTTTAATAGTCGTGTTGATTATATTCTGAATTTATTAAAACAGAATGACTCTGATTTATATAGTCTCTCTGTAATTAATTACGAACCAAATCAATTTTTCTCCCTTTAGGTTTTATAATGTCTGAACTCAATCATGTTCTTGAATCTATCACTATTATAGATGGTGAAGGCAATATATCTTTTAAAAATTATAGTCCTAATTTATTAGCAGAATTGAACAATAGAATTATTTTCAAAAACCCTCAAAGAAGAGATAGTCTGCATCTAGTAAACTTCAATGATAATAGATGGATTATACGAGATGAAACTAAAATCGTGTCATTCGCTTCATTAACCCAAGAACTAGAATATGAACTTAAAGCAATATTTTTAAGTTCAGTTTTTATCGGAAGAAAAAGGAATTTCAAAAAAATAAAATGGAGTTCAATGGCTACAAAATTTAATATATTAAAGTCTTTCGCACTAACTTTAATGGATAATAAATTAAATTCGTTTACTGATTTGAATAGTGTAAAACCATTAAATTTACAAGTAATCGCTAAATCTTTCTGCAATTCTTATGATACTAAATTGGATATTTTAGAAACTGTATGTTTTACATTAGAAAACTATAATTTAATTTCACCAGAAACCTATGACACACTAATTTCAAGCAGACCTAATGAAAAAATTGATGATAAACAACTTTCTTCTTATAAGTCTAATAGTTTTACTATTATACCTGACCATGTTTTATTACAAACTTTTGATGCAATTGAAAAATATAAAAAACAATTCAATGAAAAATATAGATTATGGTCAAAATATAATGAAGAAGAAATTAAAAATATTAAAAAAGGAATTTATGAGGTTGAAAAAGGTGAATATTTATCTCGTAGAGAACATGATTCTTTAAATAGTGGAAATTTTATTGACTTTTTAAATAAATTTAGAAAGATCGTAGTTTTTAATACACTTTTATTTACTGGTATGCGCAAAGATGAAGTTAAGGAGCTTAGAAATACCAGTTTATTCGAGGATGAAGGGATTTTTTACGTGACTTCATCGTTAGGTAAAACTGTAGAAAATAGGTTGCAGCTTTCTTGGATCAGCTCGCAAGCTTGTAATGAAATGCTTAATCTTCTAGTCGATATAAATAAAAAGGTTAAACGTAGAGTTCAGGCTGTTATTGACACTAATAATCCTCTTTTTAATAAAGAATATATTACTCATTTGAAAACCAATCTAGCTGATGACAAAATATTTAGCTTTAATTACTCATTAAACTTATGCCGTTTTGATACTTTGGCTTACATTAAGAAAACTGAGATGAATAAAAACAATTCAGTTTTTAAGATTGCTGTAGATAAGCATGACATTGATCAACTTGAATTTTTAAACTGCAACTATAAATCTACAGTGAAAGGTTCAAATAACTATATGCTCAAATATGAGGAAGGCGACTATTTTCATTTTAGTCCACACCAATTTCGCCATACATTTGCCTATTTCATGATCTCAAATAATTTATGTACAATTAGAGAAATAAAACATCAATTCAAACATTTGCGAAGTTCAATGTCTTTTATCTACTCTCGGCGCGGTATGTATGCGGAATTAATTAACCATTCTAAGTCTATTGATGAAACTATTAAGATGAAGTCCCTTATGGGTTTTTCAAACTCTATAGCCCAACAACAAAGTGTGGGTGGTGGTGTTAAATTTATTTTAAATGCTCTAAAGCTTAAAGACTTTAAATACAATATTTCAGTAGATCCAATTGCATTTAAAAATTCTGATAAAATTAATACATATCTAACCCAGAACAAGGATTCAATTAACTTCTTACCTCATGGTTTTTGTATGAATGGTTCTGATTGTTCCCTAAAATCAGTTGCAGAACCTTTAAGCTGTATTAACTGTCATGGCTATGTCACTACTAATCAAAATCTTCCTTTTTGGAAGGGATTATTAGAGGATATTACCGTTAAATTATCTAAGATGTATCAGTTACCTATTGATAGAAGAGAAAAATACGAAAATTTAATTTTAAATCTTGAGAAAAAAAGAAACCAATTAATTGAAATTATTGAAAAAATTAGCAACCAGAAAATCTCTGTAAATGAAATTGAGGTAGTTTAAATGAAGTCGGATCTAAACAAAAACATTAATAGCTTAATAAAGTATTTGGAACTTAATTCTATTGAAGATTTAAGAGCATTGCCTATTGATAATGATTTAATAGGTAAAGTCGGCAATTATCTTTTAGAATCTAAAGAAAAGATCACTACCTCTAAAGTAGCTGATTTATTAGGTATCAATCGTGCATCTATCTATAATACCTACCCTAAATCCGCTCAATACTTACAAGCACTTATTGCTCAACAAAAAGCAATAAACAATCAAAAGAAACTAAGTAAAAAATCTAAAACTACTAAAAAAATTAACCAGCCAACGGAAGCTCTAAGCAAACTAGATAAAGAGCGAATAGAGAAATTTATGTCAGTTATAATGAGTCTTGAATTTCAGAAGAAAACACAGGAAAAACAGATTAATAAACTTAAATCTACTGTTGCGAGTTTACAATCTGAGATTCGTGAATATAAAAAATTGCTTGGAAATGAGTAATTTTAGCCCATCCATCACAATTATGAGTAGACTACTTATTTTACTTCAAAACCTGCCACTTAAGATTCTTAATACTCAAAACAGGATGCTAAAAACTCTCCTATAGGTTTATCTAAAGCCGACAACCAGTCATGCAATTCTAATACATCAATTCTTCTGTCCAAGTTTTCAACTTTAGCTATGTACGATTGTGGCTTTTTCAAAGATGTGGCTAGTTCTACCTGAGTTATATTTTTCAACTCACGTATGCGTATTAATTCTTTGATCAATTTTTTGTATCGAGGGTCATGTATTGAGCTCATAGCCCAAGATGTTGTACTATTAATGAAAATATCCCAAAATAGGATATTTATTCGTTAATTTGTCAAATCGGTACATCTATATGTCTACAAATCATCAACTTAAAAGCTGTTTGTTTGATTTTTTGTCAGATAGGACATTCTCAGGTTATGAATTCAAGGACTTAAGGGGGCTTTTTATCCTTTTCTACCCTGAGTTCAGCTCAAAGCGATATTATTCAAAAATCTACCAATACGTTAGAGAACTCGTTTCATTAAAATTAATTTTGGCTGACACCTCTAGTTGTACATATAAATACTCTTCTAATTACACTCGATCCGAATTACTGGATTTTAGAGAATCAAATGATTCAGATCATGTTAAAAGCAAACTGTTAGTTGAATATGATAGGGTTTTGAAAAGTATTGATAGCCTTCGTAACGAATTACATATTTATGAGTTGTATCTTGAAAAGTTCCCAGTACTTTCAGAAAGCATCATGAAATTCATTAGTAAAAAACAAAAAGAAATAAATTTTCTAGAGTGTGAAATCCAAGCCATTAAAACGCTATTAGAAGCCTGTTAAGGCTTCTAATAGAATATCGAATTCATAAAATCTTGCTCTCAATTTGATCTAAAATACATATCAGTCGTCTAAAAGTTGAAGCATCTCCTTTAGACTTTAAATTATCGAACTCAGTAGAAAGATATTTTTGTTTTAATAAATCACAATTTTCATGAGTTGGATTATTTATAAGCCATAGTGCCAAAAAGTCGATTCTCTTGTTCAAGGAACATTCAGATTCACCGACTTTTTCTAAGGCTATTATTTCTGGAAATGCCCATGCTTTATCAAATTGTCTTGCTACAGATGTTGGTATTTTCTTTTTATAATGCTCAATGTCAAAACCTAAAAGTTCTTTCAGCGTTGATTGAATATTCGTCTTTTTTTGGTATGTTGGATTTGCCTTGCTGTATTTTTGCACAGGCAAATAAGTTCTATTCTGCTTAGAAAGTTCTGGAAGCACTTGAGTTAAAATATCAGAATCACTAAAAGGTAAATGATCAAAGATAATATCTTTTAGGATGTCCCAACTACTCACACCATTTAAGCCAATGCGTTCACCTGATTCATTCTGTGCAACTCCAACCCCAACTACAAATTCTAGTTCTGAATTTTCAGCAGTTGCTTCATCGAAATCTTTTACGGCAATACGTCTATCCGCATCTTCAGTTGTCTTCACAATATTGTAAATTTGCTCTTTTAAAGCACGTAATAAGTGAACTGGAATTTTCCTTTCTGAATGTTGTAGAGCTTTATAGATTTTGGAGTAGTCATGAGTCCGAATGTGGGTAAAATATAATTTCTTTGAACCAACCGTCATTAATACGGATTCTAATTGATCTTTTTCATCATCAGGTCTAGTAACAAAAATCAGATTCTTTGCCAATCGCTCTAATTGCTCCTGAGATTCCATCATGTCTGCAATTAAACCCAGCAAGTCAGTAATGTTGGCATCCGTAATAGAATAACCTATAAATATGACAGGGTTTTCCAAGAAGATAGATAAGAGTTTTGCTGCTAAGTAGGCATTCTTACTATTAAAGTTTTCGTAATCATTTTTTGTCAGGATTAAGCTTGAGAAATTACTACAACACCCATGTATTTTAAAAATCTCACCGATAGATTGTGGATTTCTGAAAAATAGGTCTGATTGCCCTACATATACATTTAATTTAGGAAAAATGGTTTCAAGTAATTTATCCCAATTTGTAGTGATGATTCCATCAATGACTACATCTGAGCTTAACAACTCTTTTAATTCGGAATTCCCTTCAATTTTTGACACAATTTCAACATTTTCTAAATATTGACTAATTTCGTATTTGAGAGGGGTTTCAACAGCATGAATCCAGTTCTTAGACTGGTATATTTCAGGTTTATCTTTATTTGATTTCCACCACTCAGTAGCGAAATCTCCTGCTAATGCCAAGGCAGCCGATGGGTAATCATTACCTGCTGTCCCCAAATAGCTATCGAATGGCATAGATGTTGAGAATTTAGTTAATAAACCTTTCCAATCAGGGAGATCTAGGTAACGTCTAGAAAATCCCGATCCAATGAACAAAAATGGGGCAGAAATTGATTCACTCAGTATTTCAGCCAACTCTTTTTCTATATCTAATTCTTGTGCCATTATTTCACCCCATCTTATTTATTAATTAAAGGCTTGCGTACTTCTTAAAATTTTCCGCTTGCTCAAAAATTTCTTTATACACTTCATCATGATCAATCGGTGGATATCCATATTCAGCGAGCAATACTATGAGATCAACTTTGAGTTCAGCTCGAATATCTTCTCGATCACTCCAGTCAGGGTAACTAGACTTGTCATCTACTACTTCTTTGACAGCTTTAGCTAAATCTAAGAGCCGATCTTCAGGGTACGTGAAATCATATCTCACAGCCAAAGATTGAAGGATGTCATAGAAAGCTTTCTCTTCAATCCCTATCCCAAGATCAGCAAATGAGCCCATTTCTTGCTTTAAATCTTGCAATAACTTCATAATTTCATTTGAGAAGTCTTCAAGAACACCACTGACTAAAATACTGTCTTCTTTGCGTTCATTATAACTATCAACCAAAGCCTTAAAGCGTTTAGAGAAATCAATGGATTTCGTTCTATTCACTTGTTTAAACTTGCCAATAGCTTTTGCTAAAAGTTTTTGTAAAAGCTTAATTTTAGTATTTGGTAGTTTAATTTTTTCAAGTTGGGCTAAGTACTCATCTCCAAAGATATCTACCTCGTTAGATTCTTCCTCACCAATCTTCAGAATATCATCAACTCCATCAGCTTCTAATGCATCAGCAATCATCTTCTGGACTTGAAGATTCATTTGAGCAGTATCAGGAGCATCACCTCTTGTTAGCTTGAAGACGATAGAGCGTACAGCTAGATAGAAATGAATAAGATCTCGTTCATCTTGATTAATCTTTTCTGAGCCATTGCAAACGTCATAAGCGGCTTTTAAACGCTTCACAAGCTGCATAAAACGATGCTCTAGCTCCTTGGTAAGCTGAACATACTCAGATGCCTTATTTAAGCACTGAAGCTGTTTTAACGGCTCTCCTGAGAAATAAGGCGAGGTATCGAATTTATTAAATAGATCCTTCAATAATTCTAAATGATCTTTGACAACGATGATGGATTGCTCAACATCTTCAAAGTTTTTTGCATCAGATTTATTGTAATGAGCTAAAGCCAATTTCATTTGGTTTTTAATACCAATGTAATCGACGACTAATCCTTTCTCTTTTCCCTCAAATTTTCGATTCACACGAGAAATCGTTTGAATTAAGTTATGTTGTTGAATTGGTTTATCAATATAAATCGTGTCTAGGAATGGAACATCAAAACCTGTCAGCCACATATCGACAACAATCGCAATTTTGAAGTTGGATTTCGGATTTTTAAATTGTCTGTCATGTTCTTTACGATCATCTTTAGTACCACACAGATCATAAAGTTCTTTCTCATCATCTTTATGTCTTGTAGCAATTAGCTTGATTTTCGCATTTGGTTTGATTTCTTTTCTTTCTTGCTCAGTTAAAGCAATACCATCGTCAGCTTCTTTGACTTCAGCCCATTCAGGTCGAAGTGCAATGATTTCTTGATAGAGGCTAAAAGCAATTTGTCTCGATGCACAGACAAACATTGCTTTCCCCATGATTGTAGAACCTTCACTCACACGGGTTTCATAATGGTTTATAAAGTCTTCAGCTATCGCTTTAATTCGGTCAGGATTGCCCAAAATTAACCGCATATTTGCCATAGCCTTTTTGCTTTCTTCAACGGCATAAGTTGAAGCACCATCATTTTCTTGACACTTTTTATAGTAGTCTTCAATTTCTTGAAGCTTTTTATTGTCTAGCAATACTTTCGCAGCACGACCTTCATATACGAGTCGAACTGTAATCTCATCTTGTACTGATTCATTCATCGTATAAGAATCAACTACGTCACCGAATACATCTAATGTCGCATCAACTGGTGTACCAGTAAAACCAACGTAGGTTGCATTGGGCAAGGAATCATGGAGGTATTTGGCAAATCCGTAGGTTTTCTTAACACCATTTTCTGTGACACGGATTTTCTGATCTAAATTGATTTGACTACGGTGAGCTTCATCTGAGATACAGATGACGTTTGTGCGATCTGTTAATACTTCAATATCTTCGGTAAATTTATGAATTGTGGTTAAGAACACACCACCACTTTTTCGACCTTGGAGTAACTCTCTAAGATGCTGTCTGCTTTCAACACTTATAATCGTTTCATCACCAATAAAGCCTTTCGCATTGGTAAATTGAGCAGAAAGCTGATCATCCAAATCCGTTCGGTCTGTGATAACAACAATCGTTGGACTTTCAAACTCCACACTTTTCATGATTAAGCGTGATAAAAAGAGCATCGTGAAGCTTTTGCCACATCCCGTTGCTCCAAAATATGTACCGCCTTTACCATCACCTAATGGTTTACGATGCTTTTTGATATTTTCAAATAGCTTGTTGGCTGCATAATACTGAGGGTAACGACAAACGATCTTGTCATCTCGCTTAGTCGTGTCAGGAAAATAAATAAAGTTACGAATGACATCTACTAACCGTTTAGGGTCAAATAAGCCTTCGATCATCGTATGTAATGAGTCAATACCATTTTTTTCTAGTGTTTCATCACCTGTAATTTTGCGCCATGCATAAAAAAACTCATAAGGTGCAAACAAAGATCCCATCTTTGTATTTACACCATCACTGATAACGCATAGAGCGTTATACTTCATGAGTTCAGGGATGTCACGCTTATAGCGTACAGTTAACTGCTGATAGGCATCATAAATGGTAGCATCATCTCGTATGGCACTTTTAAACTCGAAAATAACTAATGGGATACCATTAATATAAAGAATACCATCTGGAATTCTTAATTCATTACCTTTAATTTGCTTTTGAGTAATAAATTTGACAATATTATTATCAATAGTTAAATAGTCTACAAAATTTAAATAAATATCCTTTTTATCTTTATTTTTTCTTTTTAATAGAAATCCATTTGAAATCAAACCTAAAACAGATCTATTAGAAGAATAAAGATCTACAGAACTCAATTTATCAAATTGATTAAATAGAAAGCTTATTTCTTCAGGTTCTAAACTATAATCCCTATATTTATTTATTAAAAAATTTGAAAAATCCTCAAAAATCAATAAATCATCATTCGGAAAATTATGTTTCCAATCATAATGAGAATACCCTTGCTTCTCTAATAAATTTCTAATTGAAATTTCTAGACTAGACTCATTAAAACTCATTTTTCCCCACCTAAAACAAGCTTAGAAACAAATATGTCTAAATAATTTTCCATAGCTTCAACAAAAACACCTAAATGATAAACTTTTTGATAAATGCTTTCATAATACTCATTATATTTAACCAAAACATCCAAGCTAGGTAACATAATTTTTTCTTGATCGAGAAAACCTTCTAAATCAAAATTTTTCACACCAGTTGTACTATTTTCATGACTAAACATTTTTCCGATGTCATAAAGGTATACTAAGTGACTATAAAAGTAGTAAAAATATTGAGAATCTTTTAAGCTGATTGCGCGACAAAAGTTAGAACATATACAATCACTTTCAAAAATTGATAGTAATTTATCCGTAATCAACAAAGGACGTCCGGTACTCTGTACAGGACTTCCACCTGATATTTCAAGAACAATATCACCTTGTTTTAATTTTCTACTAGATAAGTTTTTATTTAAAATAAATCGTGTTGGAATATTTTTTTTCATACCTAATTTAGCAAAAGGAATATCAGTTCCTCTTATGCATAAAACTTTTTCATTATAATTTCCAATTGCTTCATCTTTACCCCAATCACCACCTAAAGAACCTTTAACAAAATGTCTCAAATCAACAAATTCAGGAAATTCACTAATCTTACAATTTAAAGGTTGAGGATTGTTTTCTATAAACCATTGTTTATAGATCATTCTTTGCAAATTTTCCAAATTATCAATTAAAGCTTTCTTTTGGCTAATCTTATTTTTTAATAAATTATAGGAAGCTACAATTTCTAACTGTTTTGAAATGCTTGGGATAGGTAACTCTGTATTACAAAGTTCTTCCCATCCAAAAATTTCACGGACACTTCCATGTGACATATATCGTGCATATCTATCAAATTCTGGTCGGCCAAACCACATCATTAAATATTCAGGATTTAAAAAATTTGTATCAATAATTTCAAATACTGTGTAGCTTGTAGAAACAATACAATCATCTTCATTTAAAAGTGCAATTGATATTTTATCGCCATTTCTTGAAGTAACAGGTCCATATGCAAATTGATTAGTCTGTACTATTTTATAATTAGACATATCTGTACCAATAATATTGGCAATTGATGGAATAAACCTCTTAGAAATACTTACTCCTAATAGCTTTTCAACTTGAAGATTAGTATTTTTTTTAACTACTTCTCTGATATAAGGACCTAGTTTTTTATAATTTAATTTCATAACCAAGTTCCTTAAATAAAGTTACTAAAGCTTCATTTGATTTCTTCTCATTAATTAATAATGATTGAATTTCCTTGCTAAAAATAAGCATTTTCTTATCAAAATCTATTTTTTCATCTCTATTAACAAATTCTATGTATTTACTTGGTATGAGTGAATAATCCTTATTTTCGATTTCCTCGATAGTAGCTGAATAACAAAATTCAGGAATGTTTTTATATTCAGTAGAGTGCGCCTCTTCTTGCCAAACATGAAATAAAGAACTTATTTTTTCAATATCTAAGTCAGAAAATTGAATGAATTTTTTTTCAAAAGGTTCGCCTACTTGACGTAAATCCATAAAGAGAATTTCATTTTCTCTATCACGATATTTTCTTGTTACATCTGCATTTTTAACAACTCTAGATTTTTTATTTCTATTTAAAATCCATAGCGTTACACTAATATCAGTGGTATAAAACATATTGCGAGGCAAAATAAGAATAGCTTCAACCAATTTGTTGTCAATCAGCTTCTTCCGAATCTCTTTTTCTGTACCATCACCTGATAAAGCACCATTCGCTAGAATGAAGCCTGCAACACCATTTTGAGAAAGTTTCGAAACCATGTGGAGAATCCAACCATAGTTAGCATTCCCTGTAGGAGGAACTTCATACCCATCCCAACGAGAATCTTTAGTTAACTCATCTGCTCCACGCCAATCCTTTTGGTTAAAGGGCGGATTCGCCATAATGAAGTCAAACTTTTGATCAGGATGTTGATCCTTCGCAAAAGTATCTCTGGCTGCTGCACCAAGATCTGCACTAATACCACGAATTGCCAAGTTCATCTTAGCAAGCTTATAAGTAGCAGTCGTTTGTTCTTGCCCAAAAATCGAAATGTCTTTTCTATTCCCTTTATGGTTTTCCACAAATTTCATAGATTGAACAAACATACCACCAGAACCGCACGCAGGGTCATAAACACGACCTTTGTATGGCTCAATCAGTGATGCAATCAGCTTAACAATACTTTTAGGTGTATAGAATTCTCCTTTACCTTTACCTTCTGCTAAAGCAAAGTTACCTAAGAAATATTCATAAACTCGACCAACAACATCTTCATGCTGATTAGAGATTGTTTGAATGTTATTAATCTCGTCAAGTAATGCAGCAAGTTTACTTACTTCTAAATCAATACGAGAGAAGTAGTTATCTGGAAGTGCGCCTTGAAGTGCTTTATTTTTCTTCTCAATGTTATGAAGGGCTGTATCAATCTTCAGAGCAATATCTTCTTGCTTAGCATTTGCAATGAGGTAGCTCCAACGAGACTCTTCCGTTAGATAAAAGACATTATCTTGATGATAAAAAGCTTCAATTTCTAAGAATTTTTCAGCATTAGCACCATGCTTTTCAGCAATTTTTTTACGTTGAGCTTCAAAGGTATCACTCACGAATTTCAAGAAAATAAGTGATAAAACAATATGTTTATATTCCGAAGGTTCAACACTACCACGTAATTTATTGGCACTATCCCATAAAGATTCTTCAAAACTTTTGACTTTTGATTTGGTAGGTTTTTTAGCCACTGAATACATTCCTCAAATTAACCCCCTAATTAAAACAAATTTTTACTTAAAATAGTATTAGCTACCATTCATTTGTGGGTAGTTCTCAAAGGTCATGTTATTTCACGCAATTTTTTAATATTTGTAAAAAATATAAATAGACATTTTTTTCTAAAAAGTGTTAAGAAAATTGTTAATAATAGAAATATATAAAAAAACATTCATATTCAATATATTAACAAATTTATTAACAATTCAATATGACATTATCGTAATTTTAGGTGGCGGTGCTATTGTGCTTCCTGTGCTGCATGAAATTATTCCAGTCAATATGAACACCCTACGTCTTGAAGTACGCCGTGCAGATGACCAAGCGCTGATTACACGTGACCGTATGCGTGTCGATGTGATGGCGGAGTTCTATGTCCGTGTGAAACCAACCGCAGATTCGATTGCTACCGCAGCACAAACGTTAGGTCAAAAGACCATGTCACCAAATGAGCTTAAAAATTTGGTCGAAGGTAAATTCGTTGACTCTCTACGTGCAGTTGCCGCAGAAATGGCGATGGAAGAATTGCATGAAAAACGTGTCGACTTCGTTCAAAAAGTTCAGCAAGTGGTGTCTGAAGATTTACATAAAAACGGTTTGGAACTTGAAACCGTTTCATTAACTGGCTTAGACCAAACAGGCTTTAAATACTTCAACCCACAAAATGCGTTCGATGCTGAAGGTTTAACTAAACTGACAGAAACCATTGAAGACCGTCGTCGTAAACGTAATGCGATTGAGCAAGATGCAGATCTTGCAATCAAGACCAAGAACTTAGAAGCAGAACAAGCACGTCTACAAATTTTGCGTGAAGAAGAATATGCAAAACTGCAACAAGAACGTGAAATTTCAGTTCGTCGTGCAGAACAGCTTGCAGAAATTGCATCACAAGAAGCTTCGAAAAAACGTGAAGCCGAAGAAGCGCGTATTGCTGCTGAACGTGAAGTTGACTTAAAGCGTATTACTGCTGCACGTGACGTTGAAAATCAAAATATTCAAAAGTCACAAATTATTCAGCAAGCCCAAGTGGAACAAAAGAAAACCATTGAGTTGGCTGAGCAAGACCGTGCCATTGCTATTGCAGAAAAATCTCGTGCTGAATCTGAAGCTAAAGCGCATGCCGATCAAGCCCGTGCTCAAGCGGTAAAAGCCGAAGAAGAAGTCATTACCGTTCGTCAAATCCAACAAGCTGAACGTCAAAAAGCTGTTGAATTGGTCTCTGCGAAAGAAAAAGCGGAGAAAGATGCGATTGCCATTACTGTCGCGGCAGAAGCAGGTAAACAAGCAGCAGCAGATGATGCAGAAGCTATCCGTATTGCAGCTGAAGCCGAAGCTGAAAAAGTTCGCTTAAAAGCCAAAGGTGAAGCTGACGCAAAAGTTCTGTTGGCTCAGGCGATGGAAAAACAATACCAAGTTGATGCTGAAGGTACACGTGCAGTGAACGAAGCAAACAACGTATTGTCATCTGAACAGGTTGAAATGCAAATTCGTTTAGCGATGCTGAAATACTTACCTGAAATCATTCGCGAAAGTGTGAAACCAATGGAAAACATTGATGACATTAAGATTTTGCAAGTAAATGGTCTAAATGGTGGTCATGCAGGTTCTTGCCAAGGTGATGCTCACCACGAAGGCAGTGGCAATGTTGCCTTGTCAGACCAAGTGGTGAATAGTGCCCTACGCTACCGCAGCCAGGCCCCACTGATTGATAGCTTGATGAGTGAGCTTGGTATCCAAGGTGGCGATATTAACGGTTTAACTCAGAGCTTAAAAACCAGCAAAAACTAAGTTTTTGATTGAGATAGGGCTCCATCAAATCTCTTTATTCAGAAGTGATTGCTTGAGCAACACATTCTAAATGAATTAAAAAAGCAGTGTCCGCACTGCTTTTTTTATGGCTTAGATACTTGTACTTATGGGCATACAATCTCCCAAAGAAATGAACAACATTTTCTGTCTTATCAGAGCGCTTTTAATGGTTTCTGACATTTATATTTCGCATCACAGCCTGATGTTAAATCAATGAACAAATGGCGTATTTCATAAAAATACTCATTTAGAAGCTATAGAGCAAACAGCATAAAATTATGAAACAAAATATTTAAAATCAATTAATTGATATATCCTTCTCATCTTACAGAATAAGATATTTACTTCTATATATTCAGCTCGATAACATTTTGTTCTATCTATTGTTTTTATAAAACTTGGAAATTGCTTATTAAATTGAAAATAGGGCCTAACAAGGTATTTGCACTTCAAACCATCAACTAAAAAATAATAGCTGACTATAGATGTATATGCTCATGTAGATTTTCTTAAAAAAATTTCATCACTGAGATAGCAAATTTCACCAATTTTAAAGCTCCCCCTTCTCATATTCCTGATCTACCATCCTTTGTATAAGGCTTGAGAAAATTACAAATAAAATAATTTCTATTGAAAATATTAGGCTTCATCCAAGTAAAAAAGCTCTTTAATGATAAAGATCCATTAAAAATCTCAATTAAATTAGTTATTTTCCCTAAAATCAATATACTGCACGCTATACGAAATTATTTTTAAAAATCATAAACCTATGACCATCCCCGCAATCATCACATATTCGGATTATTATGTGTTCTTTACATTTCATAGTTATTGAACAACCAATATTCCATCCGTTTATGCAGCGTCACTGCACCCCAAAGCAGAACACATAGCCATGCCCTTATGGCTTTTGCATAGCGGCTGAAATACGCTTTTTTTTGCGTAAAAAAAAGAGAATCCGAAGATTCTCTTTTGATGTTTAAGTATGGCGATTAAACCAAACCTTTGCCTTTCAGCACTTCGTACATGGTCGAACCTAATTCAGCAGGACTACGGGTATAAGCCATACCCGCTTTTTCAAAGGCAGCGAATTTCTCTTCAGCTGTGCCTTTACCGCCCGAAATGATTGCCCCTGCATGCCCCATACGTTTACCTTTAGGTGCAGTTACACCCGCGATATAACCAACAACAGGCTTTGTAACATTCGACTGGATATATTCAGCTGCTTCTTCTTCTGCTGTACCACCAATCTCACCAATCATGATGATCGCTTCAGTTTGCGGGTCGTCTTGGAACAGCTTTAAGCAATCAATTTGGTTCATACCCGGAATTGGATCTCCCCCAATACCGATACACGTCGACTGACCTAGACCCAGCTTGGTGGTTTGCGCTACAGCTTCATAGGTCAGAGTCCCTGATCGCGAGATAATGCCGATTTTACCCGGCTGATGAATATGCCCCGGCATAATACCGATCTTACATTCACCCGGAGTAATAATCCCTGGACAGTTCGGACCAATTAGACGTGCATTATTACCATAGGTTTCTAGGTAACGTTTAGCTTTTAGCATATCGAGTGTAGGCACACCTTCCGTAATCACAACGATCAGCTCAACACCTGAATCAATCGATTCAATAATTGAATCTAGGACAAATGGTGCCGGTACATAAATCGAGGTTGCCGTTGCACCCGTTTCACGTACCGCTTCTTTCATGGTATTGAATACGGGCAGATTCAAATGTTGTGTACCGCCTTTACCCGGCGTCACACCACCGACCACTTTTGTGCCGTAAGCAATAGATTGTTCTGAATGAAATGTGCCGTTTTTACCGGTAAAACCTTGTACCAATACTTTAGTGTCTTTATTAACTAATACGCTCATGATCTCTACTCCCTTAGCCTTTTACCGCAGCAACAATTTTTTCTGCAGCATCAGCCAAGCCATTTGCAGAAATCAATTTCAAACCTGATTCATCAAGTAATTTTGCACCCAACTCTGCATTGTTCCCTTCTAAACGAACAACCACAGGTACAGTCACATTTACTTCTTGAACCGCTGCAATAATTGCTTCAGCAATCATGTCACAACGTACAATCCCACCAAAAATATTAATTAATACACCCTGCACAGAACTATCCGCCAAAATGATTTTAAAGGCTTCAATTACGCGTTCTTTGGTCGCGCCACCGCCGACATCTAGGAAGTTTGCAGGTTGACCACCATATAGCTTGATGATGTCCATGGTTGCCATCGCTAGACCAGCACCATTCACCATACAGCCAATATTGCCTTCTAAGGCAACATAGTTCAGATCAAACTCAGAGGCTTTCAGCTCACGCTCATTTTCTTGCGTTTTATCGCGTAGTGCTGCGATTTCTGGTAAGCGATATAAAGCATTTGAGTCGATACCAATTTTTGCATCCACACATAAAATCTCGCCATTTTCACGTACGGATAACGGGTTAATTTCAAATAAGGCAAAGTCATTTTCAATGAATGCTTGATACGCAGCAGACATGATTTTGACAAATTGATTCACTTGACCATCTTTTAGGTTTAAAGCAAATGCCACTTCACGCGCTTGAAATGGTAATAAACCTACTAGAGGATCTACTTCAACTTTAATAATTTTTTCAGGGGTTTCTTCTGCAACTTTTTCAATTTCCACACCACCTTCAGTCGATGCCATAAAGGTCACACGGCGGCTAGAACGGTCAACGACAGCACTTAGGTACAATTCACGCTCTACTGGATAAACATCTTCAGATACCAAAATACCGCTGACGGGTTGACCTAATGCATCTGTTTGATAAGTCACCAAGCGTGAACCGACCATTTGATTCACATAATCTGTCGCTTCTTGCGCAGATTTAACAACTTTTACACCGCCTGCCTTACCGCGGCCCCCAGCATGGACTTGCGCTTTCAACACTGCAAATTTACCGCCCAGCTGCTCAAAAGCTTTGACTGCTTCTTCTGTAGTGGTTACAAATACGCCTTCTTGCACCGGCATACCATATTTTTTTAATAACGCTTTAGCTTGATATTCGTGTAGATTCATTGAACAACCTTTTACTCTTTCTTCGCTTTGTTATGACCCATTAAAGCCCAGACGTCCGTCAAAGCAGCTTTAACCTTTTTAAATCTTAAAATATTTCTTATCTTTATTTTTAGATGATTATTCAAATTAAAACAACCATCTGAAACAAAAAAGAGCGGCCTAAGCCGCTCTTTTTACATCTTATTTACGTTTACGCTGAATCGCGTGAATTGCACGTCCATCGACTGCAAGTGCAGCTTCGTGAACGACTTCAGAGAATGTCGGGTGACCGAAAGTCATTAACTGTAGGTCTTCAACACTTGATACGAACTCAAGTGCGATCATGCCTTGGTGTACGATGTCAGACGCTGCAGGTCCAATCACGTGCATACCGAGTAGACGATCTGTCTTCGCATCAGCAACAAACTTAACAAAGCCTGCGTTTTCACCAGCAGCCATTGCACGACCATTCGCAGCAAAGCCAAATTGACCAGTCTTCACTTCATGGCCTTTTTCTTTCGCTTGCTCTTCTGTTAAACCAACCCACGCCGCTTCTGGGTGTGTGTAGATTACAGAGATGATTGTGTCGTAGTTCACTTGAGCAGCGTGACCGTGCATACGTTCAACAGCCATTACGCCTTCTTCCATTGCTTTATGTGCAAGCATTGGACCACGTACCAAGTCACCAATTGCGTATACGCCTTCAACCGAAGTTGCACACCAATCGTTTACTTCAACTAGACCGCGTTCAGTGAGTTTAATGCCTGAATCTTCAGCCAATAAACCTTCTGCATATGCTTTACGGCCAACACAAACGATCAATTTATCGAAAGTTTGAGTTTTGTCTTCGCCACCTTGCGTATACTTAACAGTAACTTCACGGCCATTTACTTCTGTACCAGCAACTTTAGCGCCAACACGGATATCAAGACCTTGTTTAGTCAATACTTTTTGGTAGTCTTTTGCCAAAGCTTTATCAGCCATTGGTAAGAATGCATCCATTGCTTCAAATACAACAACTTCAGCACCTAGACGACGCCAAACAGAACCAAGCTCTAGACCAATGACACCCGCGCCAATTACGCCAAGACGTTTAGGCACTTCTGGGAACTCAAGCGCACCAGTAGAGTCAACAATAATGTCTTGGTCTACAGGAGCAACAGGAATATTTACCGGTACAGAACCCGATGCAAGGATTACATATTTAGGTTCTAAAATTTGAGTTTCACCTTCGTGAGATACAAACTCAACTTTCTTACCTGCAAGTAATTTACCTGTACCTTTTAACCATTCGATACCATTGCCTTTAAGTAGGCCATCAATACCCATCGTCAATTGGTTAACAATTTTGTCTTTACGATCAAGCAGTTTTGCAAGATCAAATTTCACTTCACCTGTTGTAATACCGTGGTCATCTAAGTGATGAACGGTATCTTCATAACGGTGCGATGAATCAAGTAATGCTTTAGATGGGATACAACCCACGTTTAAGCAAGTACCACCTAAAGATGGTTTACCTTTATGAATACGTTTTTCAATACAAGCTACTTTAAAGCCTAATTGAGCAGCGCGGATAGCAGCCTCATAACCACCAGGACCGCCACCAATAACAACTAAATCAAATTGAGACATGTGTATCTCCAAAAATGGGCTTAGAGGATCGCTCTAAGCCCATTGCATTATTCTGAAGTATTAAAGATCAAGGATTAGCTTAGCTGGTTCTTCTAACAATTCTTTGATTGTTACAAGGAAGCCGACTGCTTCTTTACCATCGATTAGACGGTGGTCATAAGAAAGCGCTAAGTACATCATTGGCAAGATTTCAACTTGACCATTTACAGCCATAGGACGTTCTTGGATTTTATGCATACCCAAAATCGCAGTTTGCGGCGTATTTAGGATAGGTGTAGAAAGCAATGAACCAAAAGTACCACCATTAGTAATAGTGAAAGTACCGCCAGTCATATCTTCAATACCCAATTTACCATCACGCGCTTTACCAGCGTATGCACGGATACCGTTTTCAACTTCAGCATAGTTCATGCGGTCAGTATCACGAAGAACTGGAACCACTAGACCACGGTCGCTTGATACAGCAACACCGATGTCGTAGAAACCGTGGTAAACGATGTCATTGCCATCAATCGAAGCGTTTACAGCTGGGTAGCGTTTAAGTGCTTCAGTTGCCGCTTTAACGAAGAATGACATGAAGCCAAGACGTGCACCATGACGCTTTTCAAAAGCATCTTTGTATTGCGCACGCATTTCCATGATTGGTTTCATGTTTACTTCGTTGAACGTAGTCAACATTGCAGTTTCTTGAGTTGCAGCAAGTAAACGTTCAGCAACACGCTTACGAAGACGAGTCATAGGAACACGTTTTTCGATACGTTCACCAACAGCAACGCTTAATGGCGCAGCAGCAGGAGCAGCTGGTTTAGCTTGATGGTTTGCAACATCTTCTTTAGTGATGCGACCGCCACGGCCAGTGCCAGCAACGTCAGCAGCAGCAATGCCAGACTCAGTCAATGCTTTACGCACTGCAGGAGCTTGATCAGCAACAGGTTGAGCACGTTCAACAACAGGAGCAGCGCCCGCTTGAGTTTGCGCAGCAGCTTGTTCTACTTTCTCTTCTGATTGAACAGCTTGAGTTTGAGCAGCGCCAGAAGCAGCACCTTCTTCAAAAGTCGCAATCACTTCGTTCGATAAAACTGTATCGCCTTCGTTTTTAACGATTGCAGAAATCGTACCGTCAGCAGGAGCTACAACTTCTAAAACAACTTTATCTGTTTCAATATCACAAATCACTTCGTCACGTGATACTGCTTCACCTGGTTGTTTGTGCCAAGTTGCAACTGTACCGTCAGCAACTGACTCTGGGAATACCGGTGCTTTAATTTCGGTTGCCATTATTAAGAATCTCCTGTTATTCAGCTACGATAGCTAAAGCATCATTTACGAGCTGAGCTTGTTGTTTTGCGTGCAAATATGGTGAACCACAAGCCGGTGCAGCAGAAGCTTCACGACCTGCATAACTAATACGAACTTGTTTGCCCGCTTTCATCACGTCGTCATACAGACGCGGAGCGATGAATAACCATGCACCTTGGTTCTTCGGTTCTTCTTGAGCCCAAACCAATTCTTTAACGTTTGGATATTGTGCAAGAACTTCAGCAAGACGTGCTTCTGGGTACGGATACAATTGTTCAATACGAACGATTGCTGTGTTGTTCAATTCTTTTTCACGACGTTTTTCAAGTAAGTCGTAGTAAACCTTACCACCACAAAGCACTAGACGAGTTACGTCTGATTTGTTGATGTTGTCGATTTCATCAATCACAGTTTGGAATGAACCATTTGCAAGTTCTTCTAATGTAGAGGTTGCAAGTTTGTGACGAAGAAGAGACTTCGGTGAAGTCACGATCATTGGTTTACGGATTGGACGAAGTGCTTGACGACGCATCGCATGGTAAATCTGCGCTGGTGTAGTCGGTGTGATCACTTGCATGTTTTCTTCAGCACATAGCTGTAAGAAACGCTCTAAACGAGCTGATGAATGCTCAGGACCTTGACCTTCAAAGCCGTGTGGAAGAAGCATAGTCAGACCGCATACACGTTCCCATTTCGTTTCGCCAGACGCGATGAACTGATCGATTACAACCTGTGCACAGTTTGCGAAGTCACCAAATTGCGCTTCCCAAATGACAAGGCTCTTCGGAAGAGTCGTTGCATAACCGTATTCGAATGCAAGAACCGCCATTTCTGACAATAAAGAGTCATAAATTGCAGTACGCGGTTGGTTTTCTTTCAAGTTACATAATGGAATGTAAGTTGAACCATCTACTTGGTTATGAAGTTTTGCATGACGGTGTGAGAATGTACCACGACCAACGTCTTCACCTGTTAAACGAACAAGGAAACCTTCATCTAGAAGAGACGCGTAAGCTAATGTTTCAGCAGCACCCCAGTTCAATGGCATTTCACCAGTCTGCATTTTCAGACGGTCATCAATCACTTTAGCAACCTGACGTTGCATCACGAAGCCTTCAGGAAGCTCGCGCATTTTCGCACCAAGCTCTTTTAGACGTTCGATTGGGAAAGTCGTATCCCATTTGTCTGTGTATTCGTGGCCTAGGTAAGGTTTCCAGTCCACAAACATTTTTGTATTTGGCTCAAGTACCAACGCATTTGCAACGTGTTTTCCTGCTTCAAGGTCAGAACGATACTGTTCAACCATTGCATCAGCAGAAGCACGATCAAGAACGCCTTCTTGTACAAGTTTGTCAGCATAAAGCGTACGAGTAGTCGCTTTTTTATTGATGATTTGATACATCATTGGCTGAGTTGCAGCTGGCTCGTCGGCTTCGTTATGACCACGACGACGGTAGCAGAACATATCGATTACAACGTCTTTACGGAATGTATGACGGAAATCGTGTGCCAATTGAGAAACAAATAATACAGATTCAGGATCATCACCGTTCACATGGAAGATCGGTGCTTGGATCATTTTCGCGATGTCAGTACAGTATTCTGTAGAACGCGCATCACGTGGGTCAGACGTTGTAAAACCAACTTGGTTGTTCACGACGATATGAACTGTACCACCCACGGTATAACCGCGAGTTTGTGACATTTGGAAAGTTTCTTGGTTTACACCTTGACCTGCAAATGCAGCATCACCGTGAACAATGATTGGTAATACATCATCACCACCGATATCTTTACGACGTACTTGACGTGCGCGTACAGAACCTTCTACTACAGGTCCAACGATTTCTAAGTGTGATGGGTTAAACGCTAATGCCAAGTGAACTTCGCCACCCGGAGTCATGACGTTTGAAGAGAAACCTTGGTGGTATTTAACGTCACCAGAGCCTTTTTTATGCAGAGATTTACCTTCGAACTCACCAAATAGGTCAGCTGGGTTTTTACCCATGATGTTTACAAGAAGGTTTAAACGGCCACGGTGAGGCATACCGATAACCACTTCTTTACAACCTACTGAACCCGCGCGTTGAATAAGTTCATTCACCATAGGAATGAAAGATTCACCACCTTCAACACCGAAACGTTTCGCACCAACGAATTTGTTACCAAGGTATTTTTCTAGGCCTTCAGCTGCAGTTAGACGTTCAAGGACGTGTTTCTTTTGGTCTGCAGTGTAGCCGAATTGACCACGAGTACCTTCAAGGCGTTGTTGAATCCAACGTTTTTCTTTGGTATCAACAATGTGCATGTATTCAACACCAATCGAAGCAGTATAAGTTGCTTCCATTGCTTGAACCATTTCACCAAGAGTTGCTTCAGATTTACCGATTGCAAGGTTACCTGTATTAAATACAGTGTCTAAGTCAGACTGAGTTAAACCGTGCGCAGCAAGATCTAGATCAGGTACGATTTCACGTTTTGCAAGACCTAGTGGATCTAATTTTGCGTTTTGATGACCACGGTTACGGTATGCAGCGATCAACTGTAATACACCGATTTGACGGCGTTCATGCTCAGAACTTACTGCACTTTGCACTACTGGCTGAACACGGCTTGAATTACGGCCTAATAATAGGAATTGCTCACGTACATTGCTGTGTGGTTGATCACCTTTCGGGAATTTATCGAAGTATTCACGCCAATCAGCCTCTACTGAGTCTGGAGCCGTTAGATACTGCTCATAAAGTTCTTCAATATACGCTGCACTGTCAGCGCTAAGTTCAGTGTCAAGACGCAGTGCGTCAGCAACTTCTTGCATTTGTGGACCCATTTCCTATTGCAAAACATTTCAGGATGCTTTTTAAGCGAACCCATGATTAGTAATGTCAAATTGGTAATATGACATTAGTCCCCATTAGGCTTAAGCCTTGAGGCGTTATCACTACATTAGGATTACCCAATGTGATTAATGAACAATAACGCCCTCAGCGGCATCATTACTCATTGAGAAATACCCGACATAAATCGGGCAATTTTTGCAAATCGTCTTAGAAAAAATAAAATTTGCACCATTATCTTTTCTAAAGCGACTTTATTAACATTTATATACCGTCTACAGCGCTTAAATTGTAGAAAAAATGTACCTAATTCAAAGTCATTTTTTACATATAGTGATGCTTTAAATGCTAACACGTTCGAGCATTTTCAATTGATTTTTTTGACACATACCTCTCATAAATTAGCGAAATACACTGTTTGTATTTTCATCTATGATATGGTGCTACATATAAAATGATCTTTCAATTAAGACAAAAGTCTACGTTCGATTTTTCCCTCATCTCATATACAAAAACAAAAGAGAGCTGACATTCCTATCCTCTCTCTTTTTACTACGTTACATAATAACATCTTCTAATCCTTTTGACAGACTTGAACGAGCGTTTCATCAATAAATAACCATTTATCTATCGCTTTATACCTTTAATTCACTACGTTTCTATTAAATCCATTTAAAGCAGTCAGCAATGACAGTGAATAACTTTCACTATCATCACTTTTATATATGACAAAAAAAGCGCACCCAATGGTGCGCTTCTTTTAACTGCTAAATCTATTAACCTAGATCTAAAAGCATATTACGGATGTGACCGATTGCTTTAGTTGGGTTAAGACCCTTAGGACATACAGATACACAGTTCATGATACCTTTACAACGGAACAATGAGAATGGGTCGTCAAGACGAGCCAAACGCTCTTGAGTTGCTGTATCACGAGAGTCAATGATGAAGCGATATGCGTTCAACAATGCTGATGGACCCAAGAACTTGTCTGGGTTCCACCAGAATGATGGGCATGAAGTTGAACAACATGCACAAAGAATACATTCGTACAAACCATCTAAGTGTTCACGCTCTTCAGGAGACTGCAAACGCTCTTTAGGAGGCGCAGGCTGATTGTTGATTAGGAACGGATGGATTTTATTGTACTGATCGTAGAACTGATTCATATCTACAACCAAGTCTTTAATAACTGGAAGACCTGGAAGTGGACGAATTGTAATCACTTCTGGTAAGTCGTTTAGGTTCCAAAGACACGCTAAACCATTTTTACCATTGATGTTTACACCATCAGAACCACAAATACCTTCACGACATGAACGACGGAATGTTAATGATTCGTCTTGTACTTTTAATGCTAGAAGCGCATCAAGCAACATACGGTGCTTGTCAGTCAACTCTAGTTTAAAAGTTTGCATGTACGGAGCTGCATCCTTATCAGGATCGTAGCGGTAGATATTAAATGTACGAGTACCTCTACTCATCTTACTTCTCCCAATTAGAATGTACGTGGTTTAGGCGGAATAGCATCTACAGATAAAGGCTTGTAACGTACTGGCTTGTACTCAAGACGGTTATCTACAGAGAACCATAAAGTGTGTTTCATCCACTCATCATCACGACGACCGTATGGGTAGTCAGCATGATCAGGTGGTAATTCAAAATCTACCACTGTATGCGCACCACGACATTCTTTACGTGCAGCCGCAGAAATCAGTGTCGCTTTCGCAACTTCATACAGGTTTTCAACTTCTAGAGCTTCAACACGCGCTGTGTTAAATACTTTAGATTTGTCTTTCAAGTGAATGTTACGTACACGTGGTTCGATCGCAAGAATCTGTTTCACACCCTCTTCAAGAAGTGCAGATGTACGGAATACACCAGCGTGATCTTGAACGATGTCACGGATTGCATCTGCAACTTCTTGAGCATTTTCACCAGAAGTTGATTCATCAAGATGACGAACACGATTCAAAGTTTTTTCAAGAACAGTTGTAGGAAGCGGTGCATATTCATCACCGTGGTGTTTAGTTACATAGTCAACAATATGTTCACCAGCAGCTTTACCAAATACAACCAAGTCAAGCAATGAGTTTGTACCTAGACGGTTAGCACCGTGTACAGATACACATGAACATTCACCAATTGCATAGAAACCTTTCACTGGTTTAGTGAAATCACGGTCACCCGCATTGTGTGAGTACACACCAGTTTCTTTATTGTAGTTCGCAACCAAAGCTTCAGTTTCACGAGATACAGGAACAACCACTTGACCATGAATATTTGTAGGAATACCACCCATTTGGTAATGGATTGTAGGTACTACAGGAATTGGCTCTTTAGTGATGTCAACGTTCGCGAATTTCTTACCAATCTCAAATACAGATGGAAGACGTTTCATGATTGTTTCAGCACCAAGATGCGTCATATCAAGCAAGATGTAGTCTTTCTTAGGACCACAGCCACGACCTTCTTTAATTTCTTGGTCCATTGAACGTGATACGAAGTCACGAGGTGCCAAGTCTTTAAGTGTCGGAGCATAACGTTCCATGAACGGCTCACCAGCATCGTTACGAAGGATCGCACCTTCACCACGACAACCTTCTGTCAACAATACGCCTGCGCCCGCAACACCTGTTGGGTGGAATTGCCAGAATTCCATATCTTGCAATGGAATACCTGCACGAGCTGCCATACCAAGACCGTCACCAGTATTGATATAAGCGTTAGTAGATGCACGGTAAACACGACCAGCACCACCAGTAGCGAACAATGTTGCTTTACCTTGGAATACTGCAATTTTACCTGTTTCTTGGTCAATTGCTGTCACACCAAGCACATCACCCTCTTCATTACGGATCAAATCAAGTGCGATCCATTCAACGAAGAATTGAGTACCCATTTTCACGTTGCTTTGATAAAGCGTGTGAAGAAGTGCGTGACCTGTACGATCGGCAGCAGCACATGCACGTGGAACTGGTTTTTCACCATAGTTCGCAGCATGACCACCAAACGGACGTTGGTAAATTGTACCGTCAGCATTACGGTCAAATGGCATACCTAGGTGTTCAAGTTCATATACAACTTGAGGCGCTTCACGAGTCATGAACTCAATTGCGTCTTGGTCACCTAACCAGTCAGAACCTTTAACTGTGTCGTAGAAGTGGTAGTGCCAGTTATCTTCTTGCATATTACCAAGAGATGCACCAATACCACCCTGCGCTGCAACAGTGTGCGAACGAGTTGGGAATACTTTAGTCAGTACAGCAACTTTCAAACCAGCTTGAGCAAGTTGGTAAGAAGCACGCATACCTGAACCACCACCACCAACGATGACTGCATCGAAAGTTTGGTGTGGAATATTTGTGTAATCTTCTTTAGGGGTTATAGCGCCCATGATATTTTCCTATCAATTTGCCCAAAAAATCTGGATCGCCCAGATCGCGTATGCAAATACTGCAACAATCACTGCAGAAGTCAGCACTAAACGCAGACCGTTTGCTGAAGGACCCATTTGACGAGTAGTCACATAGTCAGTGAATACTTGCCACATACCAATCCAAGCATGCGCAACAAGAGATAAGACAGACAATAAAGATAAAATCTTCATTGGTGTTGTCATCATAAAGCCATACCATTGCTCAAAAGTGAATCCGCTATTGCAAAGGATCCAGCCCAGCACAACAATAGTATAAACAGCCAATACAACGGCACTTACACGTTGGATAAACCAATCGCGCGAACCTGATCCTGTTAAACCTGTAGCACTTTTCATTAGAGAACAATCCATACAAATGCTGCAACAATACCGATTGCAGACAAGATCAATGAAATAGTAGCTGCGATACGACCACTTTGAAGTTCTTCAGCAACGCCAAGATCTGCAAATAGATGCTTGATACCACCGATAAGGTGATAAATTAAGCCGGCTACAAATACCCATACGACAAAACGCACAATAAAGCTGTCAAATACAGCCTGAACTTGCGCAAAACCTTCAGGTGAAGATAAAGATTTGTCTAAAATCCAAAGAAGGACCGGTACGAGTAAAAATACGATAACACCTGATAGACGGTGTAAAATTGATGCAATAGCCACAGGGGATTTTAAGTTTACGTCTAAAACTTGACCCATGGACAAATTGACAGGTCTGTTGCTTTTCACAGCGGGCATCCTGTAAGTAAAAACTCCATCCGGAGTTTGTTGGAATTAATTCGTAGGAAAGCTAGCATAGTCAGACATTACAATATAATAAACTCTGCAGCTGTCTGATCTTATAAACGACAGGGAATTATAAAACGTGAACTTTCAAAACACAAACGAAGACAATTAGGAATTTTGCAAAATATCCTTAAATAAGAATCATTAACAATAACTTTTCTAAAAACAAATACCTTATTTATCTAAGAAAATCATACTATGTTGTTGGTTTTAATCAGTTAAATGTAAATTTCACTTATTGTTTTTGTGTGTATATGGCGATTTAAACTTTTAGACTAAAGATGAACAAATCTAAATCTTTCTTTTCCCACTACATTTTAAAATCTTCCAGCACATTCGCCAAGCCATAATCATAAAAATAAATGTGCATCATTTTCTCAAATAATAAAATTCAAAGATCATGAAACGAAATAAGTACTTAGTCTGTGCATAAAAATCTTAGCAACAGCAAATCTGTTTAATAAAACGCCATTTTTTACCTTTCCAATGACAAAAATGCTCATTTATTGATCCTTTAAAGGCGTTTAATTAACTATTTTTTAACCAAACGAACTTTTTTTTAAGTACGATTAAGTCGTTTTAATTATGAATAAGAAAAAAGCAATTTAGAGCCACAGATGTATGTAAGTTACGAAAATTATAATAATTTAATGAAATAGCGGTCTTGTAATTCATATTTGTTTCAGAGTTTTTAAGAATTAAAAATTGCTTACAATTAAGGCAATAGGCTTTTTTTAATCTGCACCTCCCCTGCAAATTGACTTATTATACTGCGTCGGCACTGTGATTTTACTCATTTTTTAAGCGGATGAATTGTGCTTCATTTCAATGAATGATCCTCAATTTATATCCATAAGTATAATTGACAAAATTTCAGTTCCCTCTAATCTTAGAGCAAATTTTTGATCCGTCTGATTCTCGCATTAAAAGATTAGTACTGAGTCAGATAAAACATTCACCAGGACAGGAGATCTATTGAATGTCTGAAGCAACTGGCAAAAAAGCCGTTTTACAGCTTGATGGCAAAGAAATTGACTTACCAATTTACAGTGGCACTCTAGGCCCAGATGTAATTGACGTTAAAGATGTGTTGGCCGCAGGTCACTTTACTTTTGATCCTGGTTTTGTCTCAACGGCTGCTTGTGAATCTAAAATCACTTTCATTGACGGCGGTAAAGGTGTTCTTCTACACCGTGGCTACCCAATCGACCAGCTTGCTACTAAAGCAGACTACTTAGAAACTTGCTACCTTCTTTTGAACGGCGAGCTTCCTACTGCTGAACAAAAACAAGAATTCGATGCTAAAGTTCGTAACCACACTATGGTTCACGATCAAGTTGGCCGTTTCTTCAATGGTTTCCGTCGTGACGCTCACCCTATGGCGATCATGTGTGGTGTTGTTGGTGCGCTTTCTGCGTTCTATCACAACGGTTTCGATGTTGAAAACATTGACCACCGCGAAATCACTGCTATTCGCTTAATCGCTAAAGTTCCTACTTTAGCTGCTTGGACTTACAAATATACTGTAGGCCAACCATTCGTTTACCCACGTAACGATTTAAGCTACGCAGAAAACTTCTTGTACATGATGTTTGCTACTCCTGCAGACCGTGATTACAAAGTTGACCCTATTCTTGCTAAAGCAATGGACCGTATCTTCACGCTTCATGCTGACCACGAACAAAACGCGTCTACTTCTACAGTACGTCTTGCTGGTTCTACTGGCGCTAACCCATACGCATGTATCGCTGCGGGTATCGCGGCTCTATGGGGACCTGCTCACGGCGGCGCGAACGAAGCTGTTCTTAAGATGCTTGATGAAATCGGCACTGTAGAAAACGTTGCTCCGTTCATGGAAAAAGTGAAAACTAAAGAAGTTAAACTTATGGGCTTTGGTCACCGAGTTTACAAAAACTTCGATCCACGTGCGAAAGTAATGAAAGAGACTTGTGACGAAGTGTTAACTGCACTTGGTATCAACGATCCACAACTTGCTTTGGCTATGGAACTTGAACGTATTGCGCTTTCTGACGAATACTTCATCAAACGTAACCTATACCCTAACGTAGACTTCTACTCAGGTATCATCCTTAAAGCGATTGGTATCCCAACAGAAATGTTTACAGTAATCTTCGCTCTTGCACGTACTGTTGGTTGGATCAGCCACTGGTTAGAAATGCACAGCGCACCTTACAAAATCGGTCGTCCTCGTCAGCTTTACACTGGCGAAACTCAACGCGATATCCAAGGTCGTTAATTCGAAAGAATTGTGCGAATCTAAAAACCGTCCCTTTGGGGCGGTTTTTTTATGCAGCTAGATTTATTTTGCACTTTAAAACAGACCCATCTGACTGATTTTTCAACTCAATCATTAGATAAAACGATGCCTCACAAGTTATAAAGTATGCTGTTTATTGCTGAATGTATTTTAAATCGCCATTTTCTAGAAAATCTCACACTGCTTCATCAGATATCGTCATAAAAAAGCCTAATTCCACGTAGAAATTAGGCTGTAAACAAAAGGTTTAAATATTGATGATGCTTTATTTTAGCTTATAAAGTTAAGTAACTTTTATTAAGCAACCTTCTCCAAGCAACCGACTCATAGTCTGTCAAGTCCACCTGTTTAAGACGCTGCTTTAACTGTTTCAGTGACCACGGCCAAGCTGCAAAATTGCGTCCATTGGCATCTAAGTAATAGCTCTTACAGCCGCCACTATTAAAGACTGTAGTCTGTAAATGTGTCTGTACTTTTGCATTGTGATAGGCCAATACATTTGGCTTAATTTCAAGCCGCTGTATCTTCTCTTGTTTCATTTTTACCAAGGCATCGACGATATACCCAACCTGTGCTTCTGCAATCCCAATAAATGAGTCATAAACCAAAATATTTGGCCCAAGCACCAAGAAGGCATTAGGTACTTGCGCGATACTGGTACCCAAAAACGCTTCAGGAGAACTGTTTTTCCAAAGTTCTGACAATAACTCCCCTTTGGCATTTTTTACACGTTGCCCAATCGGCGGATGAGAAACTTCAAAACCTGTGCCCCAAATAATGACATCGACTTCATGACGTTCACCATTCGCAGCAATAACAGTATTACCTTCTATTTCAACTAAACCATGTGGTACAAGTTCGACATTGGCTTGCTGCAAAGCAGGATAATAGTTATTGGCAAATAAAAGACGCTTACAACCAATAGAAAAGTTTGGTGTAACTTTTTCACGTAATTCAGGATCTTGAATTTGTGTTTTTAACAACTGACGACCCAAATAATTCACAGGCTCTAAAAGCGAAGGATTACGTAGTCCTAAATTAATACCATTTAATATACCGGCCACACTTTTGCGCCAAGTTTCTTGAACAGTCGGAAAACGGGTAATGATGCCTTTCGCACGGTCATTCAGTGGTAAATCTGCTTTTGGTAATACCCATGGCGCAGTCCGTTGAAACACCACCACATTTTTGGCAATAGGTTGAATCTGAGGAATAAACTGAATCGTAGATGCCCCCGTACCAATCACTGCAATACGTTTATCTTTTAAGTCATAGGCATGGTTCCATCGCGCAGAATGGAACATTTCACCTTCAAAGCTTTCAATACCTTTAATTTTTGGAATTTGAGGTTCAGTAATCGGCCCAGTGGAAAAGATCACTGTTCTCGCCGCATACTTACCTTTGCTCGTCTCCAATTGCCATTGCTTTAATTCCTCATTCCATTCCGCTGCCATTAATTCACAGTTGAACTGAATGTTGCGATACAGCGCATGCTGCTCCGCAACATCTTCTAAATAGTTCAGAATCTCAGGTTGCTTGGCAAATAAATGACTCCATTTATGACTCGGTGCAAATGAAAAAGAATACAAAGCCGAAGGAACATCACATCCACAGCCTGGATAGGTGTTGTCGCGCCATGTACCTCCCACGCGATTGGCTTTTTCCAAAACCACATAATCGGTATAACCTCGTTCATTCATTTGATGAGCTGCAGCTAAACCTGATATCCCCGCACCAATCACAATGGTATCGTAGACACGCACTTGATTTTCTACGCTAGGTTTTTCTAGGCTAGGTTCTGACTCTGATTGATCTCGTACTGCTTTTTTTGCTTTGGCAGAAGACGTTACAGGACGACGTGCATTAGTTTGCGTTGTTGCCTTTTTAGTTTGAGTTTTCTCTTGATGTAATGCTTTTACATCTTCGTCATGTAATTGTGTCGGCATGTTCATGCTTTTGCTCCCGACTTTTTAATATAGTTGTTAAATAAGGGATAACCCACCCCCAATAAGCGGGTATAGGTTTGCGGGGATAGACGCTTTAACCACCAAAATAATTTGGCATCAGGTTGCGGAATGGTATACAACTTTCCTGCATCTAAATTATTCAATGTCAAATCGACGACATCGTGGCTCGTCGTAAATGCATGATTCATCAGCAGTTGATCAGCCAAGCCTGAATATCGATTGGGCAAGCGACCATTTTTCATAATATTGGTTGGCACCAAGGTTGGGCACAGCACATTCACACGGATATTTGCCGATCTGAGCTCAGCCGATAAAGTTTCAGACAAAGCCAACACACTCGACTTCGTCACGTTATATGCTGTCATTTCTGGTGCAGCAGTATATGCCGCAGCAGAAGCAACATTAATAATCGCGCCACCCTGCTTATTTTGTTTCAACTTGGGTACAAAATAATGGCAGCCATGCACCACACCCCACAAATTGACATGCATACACCACTGCCAGTCGTCTAAACTCAGTTCATCAAATTTACCACCCAGCCCGACGCCTGCATTGTTGATCACCAATGTCACAGCATGCCCCATCAACTGCTCAGCTTGCTCTGACAGTGCTTTTACTTCTTCAGCCTTACCTACATCACACTGCACTGCATAAGCATTTGATGAGGTCATAGAATGAATTTGATCCACCGTTTCTTGCGCTGCTTCTAGATGAATATCGGCACAGACCACTGTCCCACCACGACGTGCCAACTCCAAAGCAAAGCTTCTTCCTATACCACTGCCTGCACCAGTAACCACCGCGTAGGCGTTTTCACTTGGCTTATTCTTTTTTCCAAATAGACCCATGGTTGTGTCCTTTTATCGTTTTAATGCTGGGGTAAATTCTTTGACAAAATAAGGTGTTAACACGCCATCAACAGGGTTCAGCAAACGCTTTTTGTAATATTCAAGAAATGCAGAAGTGTCATGATCATTCGGATGAAAACTTGGTCGTAGATAGTCAAAAATATGCCCGAGGCTGCTGCCATAAACACCATCTCTTAGCCCAAAAATCAGTTGGAAACTGCGCGGAACATCTTTCCAGTAGCTTAGGCTAATCAAATTTGATGGCTTTCTGTAGAAAGGGACAATCGATGCACCAATTGAAATCAAACCCAAAATGGTAATTAATGCAGGGAAAAAGCCAGCAATACGTAAAGCATAATTACCTGATAATTCTTGATAAACATCATAGGCAATGTCTTTGTGTTCAGACTCTTCCAACATATGCCACATCCAAATAGCGCGCTGCTTTTCATCTATTGAATTAAAAAAGATTTCTTCATGATTCATCATGTATTCCGCAAGCACTGCGGTGAAATGCTCAATTGCTGCCATTAAGGATAACTTCATTGGCTGTGGCATACGTTCAAAACCATAGGCAAAGACGTAGTGTTCTAACTTTCTAAAAAATTGCACAGGCAGATTTCTTGCGCGATACGCTTCATTCATTTCTTCATGCATACGTGAATGAATGGCCTCTTGCCCAATCAACGACGTGACACGTTGTCTTAATACAGGATCTTGAATAAAGTCGCGATGATATCGAGCAGTATCAATCACCAAATCTTCGCCACGGGTTAAGAAAATAGATAAAGATGCAAAATAGGCACTGGCCAATTCTGCATTCATATAAAATTTTGGATCAATTTTTTCTGGTTCGAAATCAAATTTCATATGACGAATAGGAACAACGGCAGACTGTTTTGTTGGGTTAAAGACAGGGCCTGCAAATACGCGTGCTAAAGTTTTTTTTATCGGTTGAAAAGCGCTCATGATTTTGCTCTCAATTTGGGTGTTTCCCCTTCATTGACTTCATGTCGATTGAAGGAAAAACACATAGATTGAGGATCAAATTAAGTGAGATAGATCACTAGACC
Source organism: Acinetobacter sp. YH12049 (assembly GCF_013419875.1). NCBI lineage: Bacteria > Pseudomonadati > Pseudomonadota > Gammaproteobacteria > Moraxellales > Moraxellaceae > Acinetobacter > Acinetobacter sp. YH12049. Next base: position 84,304 of record NZ_VOZH01000003.1, read on the forward strand.
ATTAGCAAAACCGACCTCTCGATTTGCAAAAATGCTCAAATATTTTCTTTGTCAGACAATCTTTAAAACATCAATGCTGCATGGCTCAAAAGCTTGTCATTAAAGGTCATGGCGTATTTTTTGTGAGGGACGATTATTGGATTTTTTGCATTTCACCAGTCGCAGATTGATACACCCATTGATGATCAAACAGGCTTTCGTCTAAATGATCCAGTTTAAAATTACCGATAGCCACAGCATAGAATCCATTGCCCTGCTGCTTCAAATGTGTGATCTCTTGCATGAGTTCTTCAGTCAGTTGACCCATTATAAAGTCGGAAATCACCACCACATCGGCATGTACAAAATTCGGTTGTTTCAGCATGTCCACGGCATGATTCATCGCAGGGATAATATCTGTTCCCCCATGAAATGACTGCCCTAAAAAGTGAATGACATCATCCAAAGCACTATTATGTTGTAAATTCAGCGCGGTTAAATTGGTCGAGAAATTTACCAAATACATCGCTCGCTTTTCTTTTAGCGCTCGAATCGATAAATATAGACAAATCGCTTTGGAAATCAGTTCAGGTTGCCCATTCATTGAGCCACTGGTATCTAAGCAGACAATCATCGGGCCTTTTTGTCCGACTCGACGCTGCGTATGGCGTGGGTCTTCGATCACCCTTCCCTGTTGCTGCCCTTCTCGATTAAAACTCATCAGGTTAGATTCTAAATATTTCAAATCAAATAAAACCTGCAAGTCTGGATCGGCTAATAGCGCCAACTCGCTAGGTAAAGCCATACTGATTTCTTGTGCCAATTTAATTCCAGTAATTTCCTCTTGCGCCATCGGGGTGTGAATAAGCTGCTGTGGTTCTTGTTCTAACTGAGCAGAAATCCGCTTACGTGGCATATTCGGCTGTGCGCTTCCGATCATTTGACATAGACGTTTAAGCGCCCGATCTTGCTCGAGATAATTCGCCCATTGCTCAAAGTTCTGTACATCGTGCTCTGTTAATTGTCCTTTGGAATAGTCTAGAAAAATCCCAGTTTCAAACCCGACACTGTCATGGTGCTTGACCATTTTCGACAATGTCGCGAGAAAATCTTTGATTTCATCTAAAAAGGCATCTCGTTGTAAACGGAGCTGCTCAAACTCCCAATGTGCAATGGCTTCGGTCAATTTGCGCTGCCATTTGCCTTTGAATAGCTCTATTTGTAATTGACGCTGCTGCTTGGTCAGCAATGGCTGTTGGCTCTGTTGCCACATTTCAGTGAATTCTGGAATCCCTAAGGTTTGCATAAAGGCGGCATATTCAGCACGGAATTGAACAAAATCACCCTGTTCCCAATGCTTTAACGCAAGCCAATATTCCAATTGCTGCTGGGCCGTTGCATAGGGATGCTGCTGATCTAAACTCGACTTTGCCTGAAAGGCCCATTCCTGAATTTTTTGATCGAGCTTTTTTGCAACTTTATGATCTTTCAACCAATGTTTTAAGCTGGATTGTTTTAATTCATCAAAAGCTGCGAACTTAATTCATCGAGCGCCGATTGGGTTTGTTGTCGTGTCGGTTTTAATTGCGACATAACTGTTCCAAGCGCTCACAATCTTGCAACTGCAATCGATATCTTGCCAATTGCTGCTCAATAGATTGAAATAAATGTTGAATATCCTGTTCAGTGACAAAGACAGAATTGAACTGATGCTTCTGGCTATTAAAGCGTTCCGTCAACAGATCCAATTCTGTTTGAAAATGTGCTTTGATCTGTTGAACTTCGTGTAATAGCTCATATTGGCTTTGTGCTGAAAGTGCGCTACGTGGACTGCCTTTGGTATGTTTTATATACGGCGTCACCACTTCTTCTAGGCCATAATAGCCACCTTTTAACGTACACACTCTTGAACCATTAAAATTACATACGATGCCACGCACTTCTTCACCGGTATCATCTAAGGCAAAGAAGTCCTTTTTCGTATCCATTTTATCCAGTTCGAGATACAACACTTTATCTTTATAGTGTCGATCTAGATTGGTCACTGCACGCAAGTAGTCAGTGCCATGAATTAAATAACTCTCATACACATCATCGGTATAATAAAAATGATTGAGCACCCGCTGTTCAAGTGTATCCTTCTCTGCCACATGTTGTTCGAATTGCAAACCGTAATTTAAGCCATTTTCAGCCAATACTTCATCTATCTGCTGCGAAACAAAAGCAATGTCTTCAGGCTGATTCCATAAGCAATGTTTTAAAATTAATAGATCACTCAAAATCACTGATGGACGATCATTTAAAAATGCACAGGCTTTGACTAAATAAGCCACACGTTGCCAACGACGGTCAGAGACATAGACCACGTGATCTTCAAAGTTATGATTGAGTCGTGTTTTAAGTTGATCAAATAGATTTAAAATCGATTCGGGTAAATCTACCTGATAAATCTGTTCCCGCCAATCTTGCAACTCGGCTTTTTTTATTTTTAAGGTCGCATCGACTTCAACACTGACTTGACTCGGCTTGGCCTGTAATAGTGCATGAAAGTTTTCTGCAACAGCAATCGGCGGCACTTCTAAGCGCAAAATAAAACGATCATACAAGGCATCTAGACCTTGATTTGGTTCGGGAATTTCATTCGATGCACTGACCAAAACATTCAATGGAACTTTTTGGACAATGTCACCATTTTTAAAACTCCGCTCATTCACCAAGGTCAGTAAAGTATTTAAAATCGCAGGGCTGGCTTTCCAAATTTCATCTAAAAATGCAAAATCTGCCCGTGGTAAATAATGTTCTGTTTTACGAATATATTGATCTTCTTTTAAGGCTTTAATTGATACCGGTCCAAAAATTTCTTCCGGCGTACTGAAACGATTCATCAAATATTCAAAGTAGTCATGGACTTCAAAAGCCGAGGCGATTCGACGCGAAATCAAACTTTTTGCTGTACCGGGCAAACCATATAAAAAGGTATTCATGCCCGCAACACCTGCCAATAAACTCAAAGCAATAATCTGCTCACGTTCATACATATTTTTGCTGATTTCAGAAATTAAAGTATTGATCCGTGCTTGCATCTGACTATCTGTTTGACCGAAAACTAAATTGTAACGCCCTAACCGATTTTTCGCTGTAGCAGATGCAAAAATATCGCTCTTTAAATACAGCGCAACAGCGTGATATTGTATTTTCAGGTTATAGTAAAACTACACATCCCTTTGGAACAATAAACACTTTTCATCATGTTGCCTTTCTTTCACACACTCATTCGGCTGCTAAAACTTGAAGGTTTTAAATATCGATCACTTACGGCAGGTGAAATATCCATGTGTCGCAGTGTGTTTGGGGATTTGATTCAATATGAACAAGTGAAAGTGATGAATCACCCTTTTTTGCCTTGGCAATCGGCACATGTGGTCATGGCGCCGCAGGGGTATATTCATGCACGAAATTTACTGTTTAAAGCGGACTATGCCAAAGCGTCTTTAGGATATCGTGCCCTGTTTATTCATGAGATGGCCCATGTTTATCAATACCAGCAGCAGATCAATGTTTTGGGTCGGGGTGCTATTTTACAGATGGCGTATTTCTTCAGTTTTAAAAAATATAACCCTTACCGCTATACCCTCAAACCACACAAAGCATTTTTTGACTACAACATTGAGCAACAAGGCGACATTGCTCGTGACATCTATTTAAAGCGAATTAAAAATATTATTTTATATCCAGAACTTGTTCATCAAATTGAGCTATAAAGCTTCCATGCTCTATAGCGAATATTTTTAGATAAAATTGAATATCGCCTGATCATTCTATTTCACACTATTGCTCGACCATTGACGCTATTTTAAGTACAAAAAAACAGCATTAATATTTACTTTATGGCACATAATCTCAGCTAGGCTTTTAAAAGCTATGAATACCTCTAGTATCTCGCTTAAATTCAGATAAAATAGGCTCACCTTATTTTTTTGCTTTGCATCAAAACAAGTGAATTATCATACGATGATGGTGTTTTGTTTTCGCCTTTCGGCAGTATTTTTCGTATCTAAATACACTCGCTGAATAATCACAATAATACAAATCAGTGTGTTAAGTGTATTCACCTATAGGAATAGGATTTAGTTGGAATGAATAGTTTTAAAATTGCACTTGCTCAGTTCTCTCCGCATATTGGTAACCTAGAATCTAACGCAGCAAAAATGCTTAAACAAGTCAATGCTGCAAAAGAACAGAACGCAGATATTATTGTTTTTCCGGAACTTTCTACAGTTGGTTATCCTGCTGAAGATTTATTATTACGTCCAAGTTTAAATAAACGTACACAGCAAGCTTTTGAACAATTAGCGAGCATTAAGGACATCGTTTTAGTCTTTGGTTTTGTAAATCAAACTGAAGATGGTCAGCGCTATAACTCTGCTGCTGTCATGAAAAATGGTCAAGTTCTCGGGATTTACAATAAACAAAATCTTCCAAACTATAGCGTTTTTGATGAAAAACGTTATTTCAGTGAAGGTCATCAACACCTAGTCTTTGAATATTTAGGTCATAAGTTTGGTGTGTTGATTTGCGAAGATGTTTGGGCATTACCAACTGTTCAACAGCTTGCTCAGTTAAATGTTGAAACCGCTTTGGTTTTAAATGCTTCACCTTATGAAGTTGGTAAACCACAGCATCGCATTGAAACCATGGCTGCATTGACCAAACAATTGAACATCAATTTGGTTTACTGTAACCAAGTGGGCGGTCAAGATGACCTTGTCTTTGATGGCACAAGCTTTGTGATGAACAATTCAGGTGAAGTTGCATTGCAAGCACCGAGTTTTGTTGAAGATCTATATATCGCAGAATACGATGCTGAACAAAAAGCCTTTAAAACAGGTGCAATCACGCCTGTATTAAATACCATGGCTGAAATCTACCAAAGCCTTGTAATCGCAACCCGTGACTACGTACAACGTTCAGGCTTCCCTGGCGTGATTTTAGGTCTATCTGGTGGTATTGACTCAGCATTAACTTTAGCGATTGCTGCCGATGCGATTGGCGCCGATAAAGTTCAAGCGGTCATGATGCCATATACCTATACCGCGCAAATCAGCGTTGAAGATGCTGCTGAACAAGCCAAGAATATGGGCGTAACTTTTGGTATTGCCGAAATCAACCCGATTGTGAATGGCTTTATGCAAACCTTGTTCCCTTTCTTTGGCGATGCACCGACTGATGCGACTGAAGAAAACTTACAAGCGCGTTCTCGCGGTACATTGTTAATGGCCTTATCGAACAAGTTCGGCAATTTAGTCCTTTCTACAGGGAACAAGTCTGAATTATCTGTTGGCTACTGCACATTGTACGGTGACATGGTCGGTGGCTTTGCGGTTCTTAAAGACGTTTATAAAACGATTGTATTTGAACTAGCAAAATACCGTAACAGCATTTCAGAAACACCAGTGATCCCTGAACGTGTAATTACTCGTCCACCTTCTGCGGAACTTCGTCCAGATCAGAAAGACCAAGACTCTCTACCTGAATACGAAGTATTGGATGCCATCTTGTATGCGTATATCGAAGAAGACATGAGCCAAGATGACATCATTGCTAAAGGTTTTGATGCTGAAATTGTGAAAAAAGTCATCCGTTTGGTTGATCTAAACGAATACAAACGTCGCCAAGGCGCAATCGGTCCACGTATCAGCTCACGTGCATTTAGCCGTGAACGTCGCTATCCGATCGTGAATGGTTGGAAACCGGGTATCTAATTACTCGATTCAAATCAAAAAGCCCAGTTCTATAACTGGGCTTTTTTATAGGCGCAAAAAACACAGCAGTAAATATAAAAAGTAATTGAGATGTGTATTTCAAAAGTTAGGTCATCAAATAATGCAGTTAAGGATTTGAGTTCTCTTTTATTTCCACATAAACATCGTGAACAGATCATTTTATTAGTGCTGTAATTATTTTCAATCTATTTGACTTTTTCTAGGCACAAAAAAAGAGACCAAGCTGAGAGCTTGGTCTATAAAAATGGTGGCTATGACGAGACTTGAACTTGTGACCCCCGCATTATGAGTGCGGTGCTCTAACCAACTGAGCTACATAGCCGTAAACTGTGGTGGCATTATCTAGATTTCACACATTATCGTCAAGCATTTTTGTATGCAATTGTTCAGAGTTTAAACAAGCAAAGTTCAAGATGTTACTATTTAAGCAAATCATGCTATTTTTAGCCCTAATTACTATATTTTTTGATTAAAAATTAGAGTTTTATCATGCAATTCAATCCGATAAAAAAAGCCTGTCTGACCCTCAGCCTTGCTGTCATGACATTAACGGGCTGCCAAATCGTCTCGCCTATTTTTGTTGACTACAATGGCGTGCGACGTGATGTGGCGACTTGGATTAATAAACAGCCCTTATTAAGCATGCAACAAAAACGCAGCATGGCTCAACTTAGCCGAGCACAGCAACCAATCATTCGTCTCGACTTCAATGATCAGGAGAAATTAGTCAGCGTTGCCCGCACCAATGAAGCTGCGATGTATTGTGCCAATCAGCATTTATCAGCGCGACAAATTCAACGACTGCAAAAACAGATCTTCCCAGAAGACGCTTTACATAAATTAAACTTGCTTGAGCAACAGGCTTTGCATATTACCCTTACAGAGCAAGAGAAACAGTGTGATTAATCAATTCACACCGTTGGGTTCATGCATCTAGACTCAATTTTTTCAGCACCAAATTGTCTTACAATCTAGACATAGCTGCTTACATTATTGAGCATTTTTGCTATCGCTAAGCATGGTGAAAACAAGTCCATATTTTTGCAATATTTTTATTGCGAATTTTGCAATATCCTTATGAATTTACTTGGTTTTATTCCTAAATAAAAAAGCGTATGATGAAACTATGATCAATGTAAATAGCGCTTTTTTTCAGGTTTTTCCATCCAAATTCAATTGATCAGATAAGGAGAAATAAGATGGCTTTAAATAATATTTTAGTTCCAGTGGACGGTTCAGAAACTTCTTATGCTGCGGTGGCTAAAGCTGTCGAGTTTGCAAAAACTTTTGGCAGTAAAATTACTGTGGTTCAAGTACTGACGCTCGATCCGTATATTGCTGCAGAGTATATTTCAGCAGCACAAACCAATGATTTAATTGAACGTGCTCGTGCATCGATTTTAAATACACTTGAAGAAGCAAAAGCGAAATTTTCAACTGAAGGTGTCACTGTTGAAACTCGCTTACTTGAAGGTCAAGTGGTGCATACTGAACTGGTTAAAGCTGCAGAAGAAACACATGCGGACTTGATTATTATTGGTTCACATGGCCGTACAGGGATCAAAAAATTCTTCTTGGGCAGCGTAGCTCAAAGCGTACTAGGTGCTTCAGACATTCCTGTTTTGGTTGTACGCAAATAAGCCATTAGATTTATAGCGTGAAATAAAAAGCCTTCTGATCCTAGAGGGCTTTTTATTGACTACTTCATCAATTATAAAATTATAATTCTATGTTTAAGGCAAGGATTTTTTAGGGTAACCATTGATATTGTTTCAATGAGATGCGTCCATTCACCACAAAGACATTTTCAGCTGCCAATTTCAATTGCTGGATATTTTCACCTTTTTCATTGCAACGCTGCGTGCTGATTTTTCCCTGAGCATTCACCACCCGATGCCATGGGATCGTTGATGTTGTATCTAGATGCTTTAGTACATAGCCAACCAGTCGTGCATGTTTCGGTAAACCCGCTAATTTGGCAATTTGTCCGTAAGTGGCAATCTTCGCCTGCGGTATCAATTGAATGACCGACAAAATTTGCGTTGCCAATTCATCACTCTGCTTCATCTGATCTCCTTTGAGCCGCATAAAAAAGAGAACCCGAAGGTTCTCTTTGATTAATACTTAATTTTGACAGATTAGTACAGTAATTGGTTGTGATCGATTAGATCTTGTAAAGTCACATCGGTATTTTTCAAAGTGAGTAATTCAACTTTATCGACACATTTGGGCTATGACAACCATTTGTATAAATATCGCCCCTTGGTAGAGAGCGCATTTATGCAATTAAAAACATGGCGAGATATCGTATTTCTTATGCAAAAAGACAGCGTCATTTAAAGCAGAACTTCAAATAAACTTTATCATGATGTGACTAAAAGCTTCATGACGGCACACCTTACACGTCGGACTGTCTTTAAGAATTCATTTCTTCCCAAAGCCACAGTTTTTTGTCTTTTCATGGTTTCGCATTTTTTCTTTGAGGAATGACTAGAGTGCTTATAAATCTGAAATGATATGCCTACAGCATTTTGTGTCATATGCGCCATCGGTATAGCTAGAATTCATTGGCTCACTAGGTGAAATTTATGCAAGTAAGTTTTCTAGTACTTATGAACTGCTGACATTGTTGTCATGAGCTGAATTGTCCATGTTTGCAATGTTTTCAGCATCTATACCAATACGAAGTTTACGCCATTGTCGTCGACCTTCAGACTGATGTTTATTAGGTTTCGATTCACCTTCAGCTAATAACTTCAAACCTATAGAGACAACAAGTAGATGTAGTCCATCAGAACTTTTTTGATAGCTAATCGCAATATCAATATGTTTTTATCTCCTGCTGAATGACCAGTCATAATTTCCCACATTTTGCTGTTTCATGATGGAACACAGCTAGAAATAAAAAAAGGAAATGCTCAAGCATTTCCTTTTTTTAAATCGAACAAAGCAATTTAGAAGTTTTCGGGATTTTCTAATCGACGAACTTCTTGCACTTTCTCTGGATTATGTACAGCAGCAACACCATCATCCGCTTTGGTATCTATTAATGCTTCTGGGTTATATACCGTGATGGTTTCATTACCATGTATATCTTCGCCCACGATATATTGGAAACCCTTTTTATTCATTTTATGGCACATTCTTTGATACCAACCTTTGAAACCTTTGGTTTCTTCATTCGGGTTGTAATAAAAAGCATTCATCACAGCGGGTAAACCGAGGCCACACACGAGGCCCGACATTAAGACTGCAATAAATGTATATCCAATCAAAATACTGCTGTATTCACTGAGTTCAGGAATATTGGCAACAGCAAGGATTAAGGCCAATGAAATACCGCCACGAACCCCACCCCACGATAAGATGGCAAGGCTACCGTTGTAACTTTTTTTGCGGAAACTTGGGAAGAATGCAAAAGATAAATAGTTTGCTGCAAAGCGCGATGCATGCAAAATGATAAACGCCACCATACCACCTAAAATCAAACTGATACTTAAATCTAAGATAAATAACTCAAGTCCGATCAGGGTAAATAAGAAGGAGTTGATGATCCCTTCCACCGTATGCCAAAAATGATTGACTTCACGAATTTCACGATCTTGTAAAATTTCTTTCCATTTATTCCCAACAATCAAACCGCCAATGACACATGCAATAGGTGCTGATGCATGTGCGAAGAGTGCCACGAGATAAGATCCACATGCCAATAATGCTGTCGTTAAAATCAAGGATTCCATTTCATGTTTACCGCGGAGTAATCGTAAAATCCCTAAACCGAATGCCCAGCCAATGATGACGGCGACAACAATTTCATACAACAGCGTTTCAAGCGTGCCAATAACGGTAAAATGCTCACCTTGTAAGACATTTAGTAAGGTCATAAATACGGCAATACACATGGCATCATTAAAGAGGGATTCGCCTTCTAGTTTGACTATTAAGTGATGTGGCGCACGCACCGAACTTAGTACACCTTTCACCCCAATCGGGTCGGTTGCGCCCAAAGCCGCACCTAATAACAACAACACCAATAAATCAACATGATGACCAATTAAGAACTGATAACCATATAAGGCAACACCAAAAAACACCGCACAAAGTACCAAGGCAATACTGGCCAAAATACTGATCGGCTTCCAATGCAGACGTAAATCTGAAACTTTAAATTTCAAGGCTGATGAAGTCAAAATGAAACAAATCACGCCATTAATTAAAAAGTCATAAAAGTCGATATGACGAACGGCCTCTTCAATATTGTGTAAATTAATCGTCACAAATTGATTGCCATTGAGTAGACTTGCGCCCCATTGCAAAATAAAGACAAAAATTGCAGAAACAATGGGAACACCTATGGCTTGTGGAAAGCCCAAGATACGTTTATTAAAAATCGTGGTTGCAATCGAAAGTGCAAAAATAACGGTAAAAACCTGTAGAAAAAAATAATTTCCCATTTCGTTCCCAATTTTGGTGCTGTGTCGCCTACAGAGTGAGATATAGGTATTTTGAAAATAAATACTAAATTTTTTAGTATTTGGAAATAAAATATTCTAACGAATTTTATCTAAATTACGTGTATCAATTCAGTTTTTTTCACATCTTTTATCAAGATCATTTAACATAGCAAGCCTGCATCGATTTTATGCATTTTTATCCTCTAATTTATTTCTCCTATGCATCAGACCATTAAAACTATTTTTCGACTCTTTTTTGCTGCTGTGATCTTTATCATTACTGCAGCGCTGATCCTGACTTGTTTTAGCAAGACACAGGAAATTTTACGTGCTGAGCACTATTTTAGTCAGGTAAAAAAGGTTTCACTGGATTCAACACCCAAAGAACAATTGGTTTTGGTCTCCAATAATGAATCACCCGATCGTGCGATTTTTATCATGCTGGCGAATAATGGTTATCTTGCCAAACTGAATTGTGAAAACTATGCACAAGATATTTGTCTCGATGAATTTAATCAGCAACACACCCGACAAATTCAACACCTCGATTTACTCAAAATCGGACAATTTCAATATATCCAAAATGTGAGTTTCACCAATAGCCGCACTGGACAAAAAAAACAATTACGCTATAGCGATGCCCAATTAAAACAGTTCTATCAAAACGATATTTCAGGCCTTAAATATACTGTTTTTGGCGTGGCTTTATTTGCATTTGCCGCATTGTATGTCAGCTATCGTATTGTTCGAAACTTCAAATCATTTCTCAACAAATAAGCTTCAATCTATTTTTCAATGAAAAAAAGAGGATGTTTGCATCCTCCTTTTTTTGTTTTAAATGGCTTGGTTAAAGGTATCACAGCTATTGATATTGCCTGATTTCAACCCTGTCTGGAACCATTTCATACGTTGTTCACTGGTGCCGTGCGTGAAGCTATCTGGGACCACTTGCCCAGTTGCACTTTTCTGTAAATAGTCATCACCAATCTTATGTGCAGCGTCCATCGCTTCTTCTACATCACCCTGCTCTAAAAATTGGGTACGCTGTTGATTATGATGCGCCCAAATACCCGCAAAGCAGTCTGCTTGTAGTTCTTGCATGACCGAATAACGATTACCCTCAGCTTTAGATGCTTGCGCACGGGCCTGCTGGACTTGCTCAGAAATGCCTAAAATCGTTTGGATATGATGTCCAACTTCATGGGCAACCACATAGGCTTGCGCAAAATCACCCGCCTGATCTTGGCGACTCAATTCTGTTTGATTTTGTTCACCCGTAATGCCCATTTGCGTACGCATATCTTTAAAGAATGCGGTATCAATATAGACCTTCTGATCTGCTGGGCAATAAAACGGCCCCATTGCAGCTTGTGCTGTACCACAACCCGAGTTGACCACACCATTAAACATAACCAACTTAGGCGCTTTATACTGAGCATTTAACTGTTCTTGAAAGACTTTATTCCACGTATCTTCCGTATCGGCCAAAACAGTGCCAACAAAATCCATCGCTTCTTGTTGTTCCGGTGTTGGATTATCCAGACCTTTGACTTCAGCCGTTTGACCCTGTGAAGTCACTTGTTTGGTCGCCTGATAAGCTTGCTGCGGATCTACACCAAAAAATTTCCACGCAACAAATGCCACAACCAAACCGAGAATACTGATCCCACCCGCTTTTGCACCTCCACCACCGCGACGGTCTTCTACGTTTGAACTAACTCTTCGACCTTTCCAGCGCATAGTGATCTTCCTTATATAAAATAGTTTATATCCGTGTGTTTACAGATTAATCCTTTTGCGACTTTGGCCATACTTTTTGAACTAAAAATACGACGCACAGCACGATTAAACCTGCAATAAAACCTGTCGCTAAATTAATTAAAGTCGGTGTTAATGCACCCACAATACTGCCAACTGTAGGAATATGTTCTGCATAATCTACAGAGCCTTCAATAAAATGGTGTAGCAAAGGCACACCATGGGTAATGATGCCACCACCCACTAAAAACATGGCAATCGTACCAACAATGGTCAATGTCTTCATCAACTTAGGTGCAAATGCTAACAAACCTTGTCCAACGGTCTTTTTAAATTGTGATGCTTGTTGAGTGAGATAAAGTCCTAAGTCATCAATTTTGACAATCATCGCGACAAAACCATAAACACCAACGGTCATTATAATTGCAATCACCGAAAGCACCATGACCTTGGTCCCAAATGCCGCAGTCGCAACCGTACCCAATGAAATCACCACAATTTCAGCAGATAAAATAAAATCGGTACGGATGGCTCCTTTAACTTTTTCTTTCTCAAAAGTCACCAAATCCGTTTCAATATGGATCATCTCTTCACGAGCAACTTCTTCTGTTTTGGATTTTTTATGATGCAAACTATGCAGGACTTTTTCCACACCCTCATAGCACAAAAACAAACCACCAATCATCAAAAGCGGTGTAATCAGCCAAGGTGCAACCACACTGATCAATAAAGCAGCCGGAACCAAAATTAATTTATTAACAAAAGAACCTTTGGCCACAGACCAAACAACTGGAAGTTCACGATCCGAACGTACACCACTGACTTGTTGCGCATTCAGTGCTAAATCATCTCCAAGGACACCTGCTGTTTTTTTGGCTGCCATCTTACTCATGACAGCAACGTCATCCAACACAGTTGCAATATCATCAAGTAAGATTAATAAGCTACTCGCCATTATTTTTATCCTTTAGGCATTTTTTAATATTCTAATTCTATTTAACGCTAAAATTGTATTTAGTTTTTTAATAATTAACAAAATATTCACCCATTTTTCAGTCAATTGTGCTGTGTCAGTAACAATCAAAAATAGAATGCCGTACAATGGGACATTCTTTGAAAATCAGCCGTAGCTTTGACTACCACTTTGGAACAGATAATGAGTACTCAAGATAATCGTCCAGTGATTTTGACTGGCGACCGTCCGACTGGACAATTACATTTAGGTCATTTTGTAGGTTCTTTACGTTCACGTGTAGGTTTACAAGATTCGCATCATCAACATCTCCTTTTAGCTGATGCTCAAGCCTTAACTGATAATGCCGATAACTTCGAAAAAGTTCGTCGCAATATTATTGAAGTCGCAACCGATTATCTTGCTGTAGGAATTGACCCAACCAAAACCACGATTTGCGTTCAATCATGCTTACCAGCATTGAATGAATTGACCATGTTGTATTTGAACTTTGTGACGGTTTCTCGCTTAGAGCGTAATCCCACCATCAAATCTGAGATTCAAATGCGTGGATTTGAGCGTGATATTCCTGCAGGTTTCTTATGCTATCCAGTGGCTCAAGCTGCCGATATTACAGCGTTTAAAGCATCTGTCGTTCCAGTGGGCGAAGACCAAATTCCAATGATTGAACAAACCAACGAAATTGTTCGTCGTTTAAACCGTCAAATTGGTCGTGACGTACTTCCTGAATGTAAAGCTTTACTCTCTAATGTAGGCCGCTTACCAGGTTTTGATGGTAAAGCAAAAATGTCTAAATCTTTGGGCAATACCATTGTGCTTGACGCGACTGATAAAGATATCAAAAAAGCCGTAAACGCAATGTATACCGATCCAAATCATTTACGTATTGAAGATCCAGGTCAAGTGGAAGGTAACGTGGTATTTACTTACCTTGATGCATTCGACCCAGATAAAGATGCTGTTGCGGAACTGAAAGAACACTATCGTCGTGGTGGCCTAGGCGATGGTACGGTGAAAAAGCGTCTTGAAGGTGTGCTAAAAGAGCTCATCGGCCCGATCCGTGAACGCCGTTTAGAATTGCAAAAAGATCCTGACTACATCATGGATATTTTAAAAACCGGTACCGATAAATGCCGTGATATTACCCAACAAACGTTGGATGAGATTAAATCTGGACTGGGTGTATTCCACTTCTAAATTTAAAAAATTCCATAAAATTAAGCCTTTCCAATGTGAAAGGCTTTTTTATAGGCACTTTTTGTGAAAGTATTCACAAAATCTCCTTAGTTTTAACGTTAGGTAACATCACTTAACGTGAACACCAATGAAATGACTGACCGTTCACTCTATTATCTATTTATGTTTTAGGAATACCTAAATTCATAACATTTCTCCTTTACCGAACCTGTGGAAACAGATTCGTTGTTATACGCAATGAACACCCCAATCATTGCGTATTTTTTTGTCTGAAAATTGGCTAAGAAGAATTAAATATCCTCTATTGAAACAATAAAAAAACCCGCATTAAGCGGGTTTTTTATTTCAAAAACTAAATTAGTTTTTATGACGCATATGAGGGAACAAGATCACTTCACGGATACTTGCTGCATTCGCAAACAACATCACCAAACGGTCAATACCGATACCCTCACCCGCTGTAGGAGGTAAGCCGTATTCCAATGCTTCAATGAAGTCTGCATCGTAATGCATTGCTTCATCATCACCTGCATCTTTTTCGGCAACTTGGGCTTGGAAACGTTCAGCTTGGTCAATCGGATCATTTAACTCTGAGAAACCATTTGCCAACTCACGACCACCGATGAAGAATTCAAAACGGTCCGTAATATGTGGATTTTCATCATTACGACGTGCCAATGGTGAAGTTTCCGCTGGGTATTCTGTGATGAATGTCGGTTGACGAAGTTCTGTTTCAACTGTTTCTTCAAAGACGATGGTTTGAAGTTTGCCTAAACCAAAACCAGGTTTTACTTGCTCTTTCAGTTCATTTTTAACAAAGTTTGCAAGGAACTCACGATCAGATACATTTTCAGCAGTGAACGTTGGGTTGTGTTCAAGAATCGCATCAAACATCGAAATTTTCTTGAATGGACCTTTGAAGCTATACACTTCATCACCATAAGGCACATCAGTCGAACCTAAGATGTCAATGGCCAATTTTTCAAGCATATTTTCTGTCAAAGCCATCAGGTCTTTGTAGTCTGCATATGCTTGGTAGAATTCAATCATGGTGAATTCTGGATTATGACGTGTTGATACACCCTCGTTACGGAAGTTACGGTTAATTTCGAACACGCGCTCAAAACCACCAACGACCAAACGTTTTAAGTAAAGCTCAGGTGCAATACGTAAGAATAAAGGCATATCCAAAGCGTTGTGATGAGTTTCGAATGGACGCGCAGACGCACCACCCGGAATCACATGCATCATTGGTGTTTCAACTTCCATGAAACGCTCATTGCTCAAATATGAACGAATACCTGACACCACTTTTGCACGAATTTCAAAAGTTTTACGTGTTTCTTCGTTCATGATGAGGTCTAAATAACGTTTACGGTATTTAACTTCAGTATCTGTCAAACCATGGAATTTGTCTGGAAGAGGACGAAGTGATTTGGTTAAAAGCTCAAAATGTTCAATATGAACATAAAGGTCACCTTTACCAGAACGACCAATATAACCTTCAATGGCAATAATATCGCCCAAATCGAGTGCTTTAATGGTCGCAAGAACGTCAGCATCTAACTCTTTACGTGGTACATAAAGCTGGATACGACCAGTCATATCTTGGATTACGATGAATGAACCGCGGTTCAACATCACACGACCAGCAACTTTTACATAAACCTTTTCGCCTGCTTCAATTTCTTCTTTTGATTTTTCAGCGAATTGATCTTGTAGGTCTTGTGCATAGTGTTCACGCTTAAATGTGTTAGGCCACGGGCTAACACCTGTTTCCTTGGCGTGCTCTTTGATGTGCTCTAACTTGGCATGACGCTGTGCAATTAAATCGTTTTCGGAAATGGCTTGTTCAGAAGTCGATTGAGCGTTATGTTGCGTCATCTCTGTCTCAAATAGTTAAAAAACGGAAGTTGCATAGCATAGCAGATTTCCTTTGAATTGAGCAGTAAGCAATGCGCGCATTTTTTTAATAAGTAGAAATTTATCGAAGTAAGATGTTTTAATCGTTATACCTTCAGGTAGACATAGAACATACCTTACAGATGTGCAGTAGATAAAAAATTAAATACTCAAGCTCGAAAACCTACATTTTAACGATATCAAATGATAACTAAAAGCTTTAAAAAATACTTATAACTATCAATACATTAAAATAAATATTAATAGCTTAATTCAACCTTTTAATCTATTTTCTTTAAGACTAAAGTCTTTTAAATGCCTACAAATTAGACCAAAAGCTAAATTCTCTTTTTGACAATTCTCTCTACAATGAAATCATAAAATTGTTGAAAAATAAAATATTCAACACATCCAAAATGTCTGAAAACAGTGTGTAGAAAAACAATGACTTCCTGCTTATCGAAAATTCTGTTTTTACATGGATTGGATTCTTCCCGTGAATCTACGAAGTTCCATGCCATCAATGCAAAACAAAAATTCTGTATTGAAGTGGACTATCGCAACTTAAATTTTCAAACTGTTGCGGACTTTTACCACGAGAGTATTGAAACCATTAAGCCCGATATCATCGTCGGTCATAGTCTCGGGGCATACTGGGCTTTGAAAATGTCGCTGTTTCATCGCATTCCTTGTGTGATTGCTAACCCGAGTCTGCATCCAGACTTTCGTGACGACTACCCTGCAATTAATGAAATGGATTTGGATCACGATATTCCACAAATTGCCTATATCGAACGTGGCGATGAAATCTTGGATATGTATGAAGCAGAACAACAACTCGAAGACTATATGCAAGTTCAAGTGATGGATGGCGGACACCATCGTCTACAATGCCCTGAAAATATTAATGATTTAATCCAACATCTCGAATTAAACTATTTAAAAAAATAAATCATAAGATTAATCATAAGTAGCAACGTCTTTTTTATCAGACATAAAAAAGCCCTGTCATAGACAAGGCTTTTTACATTTTAAAACTGACGCTTAGGCAGCATCTGCTTCAGGACGTGTTTTATCATCTAAAACAGACCAAATATTTAGTCCTAAATCTTTATGCAAGTCAGGCAAATCTAAGAAAATGCTTGCGCCTAAAACTTGGTGTTTACATTTTTCAGCCAATTGTTTCACTGCACGAAGCGTACCGCCCGTCGCCAATACGTCATCCACAATAATTACTTTTTGTGATTCGATTTCAGCTGACATTTCAAGACGATCTAAACCGTATTCAAGGCTATAACCAACACCGACAACAGGTGGTGGTAATTTTCCGGCTTTACGTACCAACACCAAACCTTTGCCTGTACGCTGAGCAAGTAAGCTTGCCAAAACAAAACCACGCGCTTCAACTGCAATAAAGCTATCTACTTCTGCCAATTGCTCAGCTGGAATACTTGCAATTAGGGCATCAGTTAACGATTCGATGTTATTCATAAATAACGGCGTAAGGTCAAAGAAGCAAATTCCTGGTTTTGGGAAATCTTGGACAGTACGAATGTTAGACCACAATGCCGCAGCAGTAGAATTACTCATAATAGGAGAAAATAAATTAAGGAAGGAATGTGTGAATTTTAACGCGATTTGAGAGAAAAGAACAGCTAACCCCCGACTAAAATGCATATTTAAGATACAGCAAATTTACATAAGTTACTGATTATTAATATTGTATTTATTTAAAAAATATCAAATATATATTTTCCTAATCATAAAATAAAAGATTTTAGAGTTTTTTTCTGCAAGACTTTAGTCTATGAATATAGAAAAAGCGGTATTTAGAACCCAATTCACGGAAATGAATTCAAATATACTTTTCAATAGGCATAAATATTGTCAGACAATTTTTCCCAGATCTGGGGTTTTGATGATATTTATTGTCCCTCACTGCCATTCTGCTTTTAATTTCACTCATTAAACTCTTAGCCACTTTACTTTATAGTCAGAACTGCGTAAAAATTTAACATAAGAGTCTACTGTATAAGGCTAATTAACCTTAAGGTATAAACTTATACAGTTATGAAGTATTTACTGACTTAATTTTATGTCAGTTTTTGGAGAATGGAATGAAAAAGTATCAGTGCATCGTTTGTGGATGGATTTATGACGAAGCAGAAGGCTGGCCACAAGACGGTATCGTGGCAGGAACGAAATGGGAAGATATCCCAGATGATTGGACTTGCCCAGACTGTGGCGTCTCAAAAGTAGATTTTGAAATGGTTGAAATCTAATAAATAGAATCTAAGGCCATCATCGTTATGGTCTTTTTTTTGTCTTTAAAAAATATGAAATGTGTTTGGAGTTGAGTATGCACCCTATTGTCATTATTGGTTCTGGTATGGCGGGATATGCCGTTGCACGTGAATTTCGAAAGTTAAATACTGAACTAGAACTTATTATGATCTGTGCGGATGATGCCATTAACTACGCTAAACCGACATTATCCAATGCGCTCGTTGGTAATAAAGCTCCTGAGCAAATCCCTCTAGGGGATGCCGAAAAAATGTCGGCTCAACTCAATATGCAAATCATCAATAAGAGTTGGGTTAAATCCATTGATGCAGCAAAACATGAGCTTACTATTGAAAGCCAAAATGGAACTCAAACACAACTATATTCAAAACTCGTTTTAGCCGTCGGCGCAAATCCAATTCGCTTAGCTATTTCGGGTGATGGCAGTGAAGACATTCACGTCGTCAACAATTTAGATCACTACAAAGCTTTCCGTAAACAGCTTGCAGCACGTGAAGATAAACGTGTGGTGATTTTAGGGGCAGGCTTGATTGGCTGTGAATTTGCCAACGACCTCCAAAATACTGGGGCGAAAGTATCGGTGGTCGATTTAGCTCCGCAACCTTTGGGTCGCCTACTGCCGTCTCATGTTGCAGCTAAATTCCAAAGCAATTTAGAAGAAACGGGTATTCAATTCGTTTTAGGTACGACAGTCGACAAAGTGTCACGTATTGAAAATGGTGACTATCAAGTGAGCCTTGCCAATGGTCAAAGTTTAGTGGCAGATGTTGTGTTGTCTGCGATTGGTCTACAGCCTGAAATTAACTTGGCAAAACAAGCCGGCATTCACACCAGTCGAGGCGTATTAACCAATAAAGGCTTAGAAACCAACTTGGCAGATATCTATGCTGTCGGTGACTGTGCTGAAGTCAATGGTACCCTTCTTCCATACGTCATGCCGATCATGCAACAAGCACGTGCTTTGGCAAAAACCCTCAATGGCGAACATACCGCAGTGCATTATCCAGCTATGCCTGTAGCCGTTAAAACACCTGCAGCACCTTTAACTGTCCTTCCTGCGCCAATTGATGTAGAAACCCAATGGGAAACAGAAGAGCTTGAAGATGGCATGATTGCCCGTGCGATCGATCAAGATGGCGTATTACGTGGATTTGTACTGCTCGGTGCAACTGCTGGGAAGCAACGCTTAACTTTGACTAAGCAGGTTCCGGACTTGATTCCCGCTTCAGTTTAAGGTTTAAATACAAGGACGTCCTGATAATAATAGACGTCCTTTTTAAAGGAAAATAAAAATGAATAGTGCCCTTCAGTTTAATATTTCACCTTATGCCTCTTTTATGTATGAAACTCGCGTAGAGTTAGGCAATGGCATTGAACTTCATGTCGAGGTGGGTGGTCATCCTGAAGATCCTGCAATCTTACTGATTATGGGACTCGGCGCACAAATGTTGTATTGGCCCGATTTCTTTTGTAAGTCCCTAATAGACCAAGGTTACCGAGTTATTCGCTTTGATAATCGCGATATTGGTCTATCGAGTAAAATTCGTAACCCAGGTCCACGCCTCAACACCTTTAAACTGATGGGACGTTTTGTCTTAGGTTTAGAAAACCAAGGTGCGCCCTATGATCTATACGATATGGCAGACGATGTTGCACTGTTAATTGATCGTATGGGACTTGATAAAGTCCATATTTTAGGCGCTTCGATGGGCGGCATGATTGCTCAAATCGTGGCAGCACGCTATCCAGACAAAGTTCACAACTTAAGCTTACTTTTTACCAGTAACATCCAACCCTTACTTCCACCGCCATTTCCAAAGCAGTTATTTAGTCTAATTGAAAAACCTGAATCTAACGATGAAGATGGCATTATTAACCATAGCCTGAAAGTTTTTAATATTATAGGCTCTCCAGGCTATATTAATCAGCTTGAAGTGATACAAACTGCACGTAAACTCTATAAGCGGAGTTATTACCCAGCGGGTGTACTTCAACAGTTTTTAGCAATATTATGTACAGGTTCCCTGCTGCAGTTGGATAAACAAATTCAGCATAAAACCATTGTGGTTCATGGAGCTCGTGACCGTTTGCTGCCGCCAAGCCATGGTAAGGCCGTTGCAAAGGCTATTTCAGGTGCTAAATTTGAATTAATTGATGGAATGGGGCATGATATCCCACCGCATTTTATTCCATATCTTAGCGGTTTGTTTGCTGATCACTTTAAATCATAAATTAGGACACTATGGCTGCATTACCATCCTTAAGACAGCTGTCATATCTAGTAACACTGTCAGAAACGCTACACTTTACTGAAGCTGCGCGTCGTTCTTTTGTCACCCAGTCTACTTTGTCTGGCGGGATCATGGAACTTGAGCGTTTACTAGGTGGCGTATTGGTAGAACGCGACCGTCAAAACGTGCGTTTAACTCCTCTTGGTGAACAAGTTGTCGGAAGAGCTCGAGTTCTATTGGCAGATGCGCAAGACCTAATGCGTTTAAGTCGTGAAATGAGCGAACCTCTAACGGGTGATTTACATCTAGGGGTCATTCCTACTATTGCGCCATTTTTACTTGCACCATTATTAGAAGAAGTGCATAAGCAACTACCAAAAATTCAATTGCATTTACATGAAGCACAAAGTGAAAAAATTGTTGAGAAACTCGAGCACGGTAATCTAGATATCGTATTACTTGCTCTTCCTTTCGATACACGTAGCTTGAAAGTTGCAGAAGTAAACAAAGAAAAATTGTTCTTGGTGTACAACAAAGCTGACCAAAATGCAGCTCAAGCGAAATCTTTAGACGACCTAGATTTATCTCGTTTAATGTTGCTTGAAGAAGGCCATTGCTTACGTGATCATGCTTTGAGTGCTTGCCCGATTGGTGAACGTAAAAACGACCATCGTTTAAAAGCAAGCTCATTGCCAACTTTGGTTGAAATGGTTTCCGCAGATTTAGGCTTTACCTTATTGCCTGAAATTGCAGTTCATACCAATATGATCAAAGCCAATGAAGATTTGGCTGTGAAAGAAATTGAAGCAAGCCCTACACGCACATTAGCATTGGTGACGCGTAAAAGTACGCCGCTTCAAAGTGAATTTGATGTATTGCTTCAAATCTTGCAGAAAATCACTAACAATCTGCACTAACTAATCAGTGTGAAAATTAAAGAGAGCCCTGTGCTCTCTTTTTTTATTTGGCAGAAGTTAATATTAATTTAAAAACTGATGTTACTCACGTAAAAGTAATTTCGCATTTTTAAATCTATTCGATGGAATCTTACATCTAGGGATTGAATAAAGAGATTAGTTTTCGGCTGGAGGTACTCTTACGAAACGTTGTTTCTTCATTCGGCAAAATGAGAAGTGCGCTTCGTAAGAAAACCATCTTGCAGAGCAATGCTCCTCACCGCAAAACTCGTTCACTAGCGTCTACTTATTCAAAGTATCGCAAAAACATTTTTGATTAGAAGTCATCCTGTCTCAAACACTTGCGGATGGCCTTACGCATATCGGTTTTTATTTAAATCAAATCGCGCTTCTGATGTTACTATATAACATCAGTTAAAAAATGAAATACAGCATCTAGAAAAAAGAAAAGGCTAACCCAAATAGGTAGCCTGATAAGGTAATATATGACTTGATGTATATCTCAATTCATCGCCTCGATAATATCTTCACACTAGCCAGATAAGTAAGAAGATAAATACATCTTATTAAAATATAACCTTCGTTAAAATCACTAGTTTCAGGTATTTTAGATAAAGTAGGCGAATTGAAAATAAGGTCCTATAGAATAAATGTTGACTAAAAATCAATCACATTATTTTAAATATTTACTACGCTTTATATTTAAAATAACTAAGCAATAGATAGAAATAAATTCATATCGGAAACAGTCCAATTTATCCGTTGTCAAAATACGATATTCACATTTCGATTATTTTTTTCAATCCGAATACAAATTTAATTGTTATTTAACCAATAAATCTAAAATTAAAAACAAAAAACCATAAATCTTTTCATTCAAAATAATGAAAAACACCAAAAATATACGCTATTTAAATTCTATTAAATCACAATAACTTAATTATATTTTGATGTATAAATCCCAACTTCTAGGTATATTTTTATGATTCGCATTCGTGCAAATTATGGAAATGCAATTTGATTAAAATAATAAATGAGCGAAATGTATGATGAGTGAATTTTTATTACCAGTACCCGTTTTGATTATTGATCATCAATCGATGACTTCAAAAACAGTGCTGTTTAACATCTTAGGAGACCTCGGTTATCCTGAAGACCTCATTACATTTTCAGAAAATTTAGCAGATGCGGAACAGCAAATTTTCAATCAATTGCCCAATTTAATCTTTTTAGTGGTCACTCAACAGTCTGATATCTCTTTCATCCATAAAATTAAGAAAATCTATCCTTCGAGTAATCTCATCATTTTAGTCAATGAACAGTCTGCCGATTTAACTTTACATGCGATTCAGTTAGGTGCAACTGCCTATATGTTGATTCAACAGCCAATTGAAGACACTTATAACCAGCTGAAAACCATTTTAAGAGGTGGCGCTGCCCTGCACCCAAGTTTTGCAAAATTTTTATTGAGTGAAACTTTTAGTCCGCAAAATGCAGCGCCGAAACAGCTCAGTCTAAATCCAGCTGAATACCAAATTTTAGATATGGTCAGCCATAGTGCGACTCAAGAGCAGATGGTCCGTGAGTTAAAACTTTCAACGTATCAAATTGATGGTTTTGTTAAAAATATCTACCGAAAAATTAGTAGCTACAGCTAAATTTAGTTCAGATAAATGATTCAAAAAACTTATAAATTAAAAAAGTAAAAGGGAGTATTGCTCCCTTTTACTTTTCTAACGCATTTATTTAAATGCTTCTATAAGCACATGCTGTGAATTGTGTGCTTCCTCACCCTCTTGAACATGCGTACGAATCCAACGCCCATCACTTTGGAGCAACCAAGCTTGCTGATTATCTTTTAGGTAATTCACTAAACCTAATTGATAAATACGCTTTTTCAAGGCTGGATCTTCAATTGGGAAACAGGCTTCCACGCGATTAAATAAATTACGATCCATCCAGTCTGCACTTGAACAAAAAATACGTGAATCACCATTATTACTGAAATAATACACTCGAGTATGCTCTAAAAAGCGCCCAACAATAGAGCGCACGCGAATATTTTCAGACAGCCCCGGTAAACCTGGACGCAAACAACAAATAGAACGAATAATTAAATCAATCTGTACACCTGCTTGTGACGCTTCGTACAGTTTATTGATCAACTGAACTTCTGTTAATGCATTAACCTTGACTATAATTTGCGCAGACTTACCCGCTTTAGCATTGCTAATTTCATTATCAATATAATTAATCAGTTGAGCATGTAAGGTAAATGGCGCATGCAGCAGTTTTTTTAGCTTCGCCATTTTACCCATACCGGTCAATTCTTGGAAAATACGATGTACATCTTCACAGAGTTCTTTATCTGTGGTTAATAGACCGTAATCCGTGTAGATACGCGCATTTCCCGCATGATAGTTGCCCGTACCTAAATGCACATATCGCACCAATTTATTGTTTTCGCGGCGTACCACCAAAATCATTTTGGCATGAGTTTTATAGCCCACGATGCCATACACGACAACTGCGCCTGCTTCTTGTAATACATTAGCCACAGCAATGTTTGATTCTTCATCAAATCGTGCTCGAAGCTCAATTACAGCGGTGACTTCTTTGCCATTACGTGCTGCTTCCGCTAAAACTTGCACAATCTCCGAATCTGCGCCACTTCGATAAAGCGTTTGTTTAATGGCCAAAACTTGTGGATCACGTGCAGCTTCACGCAGTAAATTAATTACCGGTGCGAATGATTCAAAGGGATGGTGCAGCAAAATATCTTGTTTTTGCATCGCACTAAAAATGTTTTCAGATTTTTTGAGTACTTTCGGAATAACTGGAATATGCGCGTCATAACGTAGATGTGGACGTTTAAAGTTTGACAGTAAACGTGCAAGGTTAACCGGCCCATCCACTTTATAGAGTTGCTCTTCTTCTAAATCGAATTCATCAAGCAAATATTCATAAATATGCTGCGGACAATTTTCTGTCACTTCCAAGCGAACGGCGCGACCAAAACGACGTGAATTCAACTCACCTTTGAGGGCTTTAGCCAAATCTTCAACATCTTCATTTAAAGCCAAATCGGCATTACGCGTCACGCGAAATTGGTAGCAACCCGTCGCCGTCATGCCGGGGAACAAATCAGAGACATGTTCATGAATAATTGCCGATAGCATCACATGATGCTCTTTGCCACCGGTTAACTCATCAGGGAGTCGAACGACACGTGGCAGCGAACGTGGTGCAGGTACAACGGCTAAGTCAATCTGACGGCCAAACGCATCCTTCCCTTCTAAAGTCACAATAAAATTCAACGACTTGTTGACCAAGCGAGGGAATGGATGTGCGGGATCTAAGCTAATTGGCGTTAAGACTGGAGCAACTTGCTCTTGGAAATACTTTTTTACCCAAGCCGATTGTGCAGGCGTTAATTCCCCACGGCGTAAGAAGCAAATATCTTCTTCACGCAGTTTGGGTAAAATTTCTTGATTTAAAATACGATACTGGCGCTCAATTGCCGCATGCGCTGTCGCAGAAATTTCATCTAATACTTGTTTTGGTGTTAAGCCATCTGGACTGCGGCTTTCATTACCTAAGTCTAACTGTTCCATCATTCCCGCAACACGAATTTCAAAAAATTCGTCTAAGTTACGTGAAAAGATCAGCAAGAAATTCATGCGTTCAAGTAATGGATGTATCGGATCAACCGCTTGTTCGAGCACACGCAGATGAAAGTCGAGAATCGATAACTCTCGATTGATATAACGATCATTATAAGTATATTCAGTTGGTACTTGCGCGACTTCAGCTGCGGTATTCATTTCAAACCCATATTAAAAAATGTGTGCTGTACTCAGTTTAGTATGCTTCAAATTTGTGACAATTTCATAAAAAAAGCCCATAAAGATGAGCTTTTTGTTGTAATTCAAATCGCTGCCATGCCATTTGACGGGTGTGTCGATTGTTCTTAATCTGGGATATGGCTATAACGCATATATTTTTGGATCATGCGCTTACGATAATTTAGCTTACGATCTTGTCGATTTTCATCATAATATTTTGGATTGGGTAAAATAGCCGCAATAAATGCCGCTTGCTCTCGGCTTAAACTCCGTGAACTTTTACCAAAATAGTGCTGTGTTGCAGCTTCTACGCCATAGATGTTGTCCCCAAACTCAACCGAGTTGAGATATACCTCTAAAATGCGTTGCTTCGTCCACATGCGCTCCATCATCCATGTTGCAACGGCTTCCTGTCCTTTGCGGATAAATGAACGCTTATTATATAAAAATAAGTTCTTTGCCAATTGCTGAGAAATGGTGGATCCGCCTGCAACCACTTTGCCTTTATCTTTATTGCGTTCTAAAGCATTTTGCATGCCTTCCCAATCAAAACCTTTATGTTGTAAAAACTTGCCATCTTCAGCGGCAACAACAGCATGTTTGACATAATCACTGATTTGGTCGTAATCACGCCATTCGTGTTTAATCGGTTTGGATGGCTCAGACCAATAATCTAAACGCATCATCATCGTCGATTCCACAGGATGCGTACGCCACCACACTAGACTACCAAAGATCCAAAGCTGCACCAAAAGCACAAGACTGACAAGAATTAACAATGTACGAACAATAAAGGCTTTCATGTCAGTGTGTTACTCCAGAAATTCTGTTTTTTCATGTTAAGCTTATTTTTAAATATTTTGACACAGTACAAGAATAGCATGTCTGAACTCAGCCCTCCTGCTGTATCAACCCGTAAGCTGCAAATCCAACTGTGGTGGATCACGGCACTCTTAATTACCATCAATGTTGGACTCTTTGGCTGGCAAGTGTTGCATGGAATGAACGTTAGCCAACCCGACACACTGAATGCTTTGCGTTGGGGTGCTGATTATGCACCTTTAACCTTTTTAGAGGAACCCATCCGCTTATTCAGCAGTATGTTTTTTCATTTTGGCCTGATTCACCTGATGTTGAATATGTGGGCTTTGTATATTTTTGGCAGTGTTGCCGAGCAAATGTTAGGTCGTTTCTATTTCCTCGGCCTGTATGTTTTAGCAGGACTGATGGGAAGTTTATTGAGTGGTTATCTAACCATTCAAGACAGCTATGCATTATTGGCCGAAGGTGCAGCCAATCAGCAGCTTTTCCCGAGTATTGGTGCAGGTGCATCGGGTGCAGTGATGGGACTGGGTGCCGCGCTGACGATTATTTCTCTGCTCCCTATGTTACCTAAACAGCAATTTTATCTGGATAAAAAAACCTTATTAATGGTGATGGGGATTAACCTCGCGATGGGCTTTATGATTAGTGGGATTAATAATGCCGCGCATATTGGCGGCATGTTGATGGGCGCTGCCTTGGCTTTCATTTGGTATGTGGGACAAAAATTACATCAATCCCTAATCATTCAAATGATCGGTCTAATCGCCGCAGCTGTCGGATGCTACCTGTTTTATCTGCATTGCCAACAATTAATCCAACCGATTTTACCGCTTTGGGAACACTTTATCCTGCTGATGAAGCAATCTCTCGCAGCACGTTAAACAGTGGAATGAACCCTGTGGCTATCAACACAGATATGTTGAAAACACATCAAATCATGTCTAAACCTGGACTGCGCACTGGGTTCCTGCTCCACTCTTAACTTGCTCGGCTGTTAACCATCTCCCCCCTTAACTATTTAGTTCACGTAAGCTTTCTAAGGGTGGGATGTCGCAAAGATAACTTAAGCGATAACGTCCGATCAATGTACAGACTAAGGTCATGACCAGTGGGAGGATCAACCAAATTTCTGCATGTAGCTGGATGACCAGTTCCATTTTATAACTGACAATCGCACTGATCACTTCGGCAAAAATACATGCTACAACACCTGAAATTAGTCCCATTAGCCCTACTTCCAAACTGAGCATCGACTTTAGTTTTTGCTTGGAACTGCCGAAGGAACGCAGTAATGCCACTTCTTTTTTGCGTTCATCCATAAATAAGTTCAAACATGCAACCAAAACTAAAATGCCTGAAATACTCACCAACAGCGCCAAGATGGTAATAATCTGAACCAATACACTAACGATGCGTTTGATCTCATCCAAAATCAGACTAACATCAATAAACACGGTATTCGAAAACTGCTGAATCAGACCAATTAACTGATTTTTATCTTGCGGTGGAACATAGAAACTCCCCAAGTAACTGCCAGCATTTTCATCCATGGTTTGGGGAGAAAAAATAAAGAAGAAGTTTGGACTAAAGCTTTCCCACTCCACACTGCGAAGGTTAATTACCTTGGCTTGTAAAATCCCTTCAGGTAGGCTAAAACTCAGTCGATCTCCAATTTGAATACCCAGCTCTTGTGCGGTTTTCACTTCTACCGATACTTCATTGACCTGTTGAAAGTGCTGACTGCCCGCGATAATTTGATTATCTTTCGGAAAAGTTGCAGCCTGCGTAAGATTCAATTCACGGCGTAATGAATTATTGCTTTTAATTAAGGCATCAGAAAAAGGGAGATCATTTTTGGCAACTAAACGCCCACGAATATTCGGGTACATCGGCGTCCCTTGCCAACCATGCAGCTTGAGTTGTTGGTTAAAATCCTGCAACTCAAATGGCGGTAATCCATAGACAAATTGGTTAGGTGTCCCTAGTGGCAATTGTTGTTGCCAACGTTCCAGTAAATCTGTACGCAATACCGCTAAAACCGTGATCAAACTTAGCCCCAATGCCAATGCGGTAATTTGAAATGCCGTTTGATACGGTGTGCGTATATACGCTGAGATTTTCGTCCCCCAACTTTTCAAGGCCTTTAAACTGAGCCAGACCATCATATATAAGCCGATACACAGGAAGATGATTGCGCAAATCAGCCACAGGGTGAGTTGTAAATTTTCAGTTAAAACCACACAAAACACCACCAAACTGAGTGTGCCGAAACTGAGCATCCAAAGCATGGAACGTACAGAACGCTCTTGTTGTCGTATCACTCGTGCCGGCGGTGTCCCTAATAATTGCCAAAGACTTGGAAGAACAAATCCTAATAACACAATCGTACTGGTGAATATTGCAATTGGAAGCGGGCCAAGCAGCATAGACAGGGCTGAAAACTCTAATTGTAAATTTGGAATCAGCTGTAGCATCAGTTGCAATAAGCCATAGCCCAATCCCAGACCAATCAAACTTCCAAACAGGATTGAAAGCCCGAGTACAACCAACAGTAAAGCCAGATAAGCACTTAATATTTGCTGTTTGGTCGATCCAATACAGCGCATCAGTGCAATAGCATCTTGATTTTGTTGTACATAGCGCTGGCTGGTTAATGCGATGGCGATGCCACAAAGTAAAATGGTTAAAATATTGGCCATTTGTAAAAACGTTTCAAGATTGGCAATCGGCTTCATCAAGCGGGTATTGCCTTCACTGGCATTTCTCAGTTTTAAACTGCTTTGAGCTGCATCTTGAACCTGCGCATGATCTGAGTTAGCGGAACGGCCTTCGCTTTGATCGCCAAATTTCTGCTTATACAGTTTTTCAAATCGCTGTGTATTTTGTGCATCTCCTGCCATTAACAGACGATATTCAATCCGACTCCCGACTTGGATGGCATTGGTTCTCGCCACTTCAGACTGCGCAATCATAACCGTCGGTGAAAAGCCACTGAAACCGAGTTCCTGATTGGTGTCATGAATGATTTTGGCACTGACTTGAAAAGCAGCATCAGCAATATTGATCTGATCTCCAACCTTTACGCCCAACAAATCCATGGCACGCGGACTTAACCAAACCTCACCTGCTTGTATGGAACGGTTTAGTTTCGGTTCTGTTTCAAGTTCACCTCTTAATGGAAATGCAGCATCAACGGCTTTGACATTGACCATGACAAATTGCTGATCGGTGTGCGCCATACTGCTAAATAGCGTGACATTCGATTGTTTTAATTGCTGTGCTTTGGCTTGTTGTTGCCACTCTTGTGGAATTGGTTCATTGGCTGTCAGCACCAAATCTGCTGCCAACATTTCAGCAGCTTGTAGCGCTACAGCATTTTGAATTTGTACATTACTAAACTTTAAAGCCGTGGTGGCACTGATCGCCAAGGTTAGTGCGATCAATAATAAATACACACCCGTGGTTTTAAAACTCAGTTGTAAGAGTGGTCGAAACAATGCCAAAAGATTCATGCAGCATCTCCTGTTCGATGCTCAATCAATTGACCATTGACCAATTCAAAATGGCGCTGACATTGACGGGCCAAATCGGCATCATGCGTCACCAATACCAAAGTGGTTCCCATTTCACGATTTAACTGAAATAACAGTTGTTCAATTTCCTGTGCCGTTGCACTGTCTAAATTACCTGTCGGTTCATCTGCAAAGATCAGATCGGGTTCACTCACCAAAGCACGGGCAATCGCAACCCGTTGCTGCTCACCACCGGATAAAACTTTAGGAGCTTGATGCGCTTGGCGTTCTAGTCCGACCTTTGCTAACAGTTTTAATGCTTTTTCTTCTGCGGCTTTGACCTGAAAATTTGCTTGTAGCCGTAGCGGCAGCATGACATTTTCCAGAGCCGTTAAATGTGGCAACAACTGGAAAGACTGAAAGACAAATCCAATATGAGCCAAACGGACTTGAGCACGCTGTTCTTCATTTAATAGATGAATGTCTTGACCACAGACCCGTAATTGTCCCGAACTGGCCTGATCTAAGGTCGCCAAAATACCCAACAAGGTGGATTTACCTGAACCAGAACGACCAGTAATCGCAACTTGTTCCCCTGCAAAGATTTCAAGATCGAGTTGTTCGAAGATCGATAACTGTTTTTGTGGAAGTTGTATCTTTTGTGTCAATTGCTGTGCAGAAATAATCGCCTGTGGCATGATGTCAACATCTGTCGTGAGTTGGGTCATATCTTCCCTATATGCAAAATCGCATTCAAAATAATCGTCTATTGAGTTACTTGCTGGCTATTGCACTGATGTTCTGCCCGATGCTGCTCTCTGCCAAAACCATCATGATTTTGGGCGATAGCTTAAGTGCAGGTTATGGTGTTTCAGTGCAGCAAGGTTGGGTCCACTTATTACAAAAACGTCTAGACCAACAGTATCCGAAACAACATAAAGTGGTCAATGCAAGTGTCAGCGGTGAAACCACCAGTGGTGCTTTGGCACGACTGCCTAAACTGTTGCAAACTCATCGTCCAGACCTTGTGGTGATTGAGTTAGGTGGTAATGATGGTTTACGCGGACAGCCCCCTGCACAAATTAAAAAAAATTTAGCGCAGCTGATTCAAAAAAGCCAACAGGCCAAATCGAAAGTCATTTTATTTGGAATGAAAATTCCACCGAATTATGGCAAGGCATATAGCCAAGCTTTTGAAAATAACTATCAAGTGTTGAGCCAACAGTACAAAGTCAAATTATTGCCTTTCTTTATGCAAGGGGTTGCGGGACATAAAAACTTAATGCAACAAGATCAGATCCACCCGAATGCCAAAGCGCAAACAATTTTGCTGAACAATGCTTATCCATTGATCAAAGCAAGCTTATAAATTTAGTTGGTGAAAATCGGTTCATAAAAAAAGGCGCTTCATGAGCGCCTTTTTTAATATCTTGTCTTTACTGTAATTTGCTTAGAAATCGTAGAAGCTTACTTCACCCGTTTCGAGTGAATACTCAGCGCCCACCACTTTTAATTTGCCTTGCGCAATTAAGTTTTCGAGGACTGCTGAACCATGACGAAGTTGATTCACTGATGCAAAAACGTTTGAACGTACTGCATGCATTGAAAGTTTTTCAAGGTCATCTTTCAATTCAGTTTGCATAAGTATTTCTACAGATGGACGAACGCGGTTCACAATCGACATCAAGTTCGCTGATGGTGGTGTCGCAGGGTTAGTTAAAGCTTCAATCGTAGAATGAATCGCGCCACAGTGTGTATGACCCAATACAATGACCACAGGACATCCAAAGCTTTCTGCTGCAAATTCCACGCTACCGACTTGAGACGGTGCCACAATATTACCTGCAACACGAATCACGAATAAATCGCCTAAGCCTTGGTCAAATACCATTTCAGCAGGAACACGTGAGTCTGAACATCCTAAAATAATCGCAAAAGGTTCTTGGCTTTCGGCCATTTCAGCACGTTGTTGATGCGTCAAAAGCTTCGGGTGATTCGTTTCACCGTTTACAAAACGTTGATTCCCTTTCTTTAAACGATCTAAAGCTTCTGCTGCTGCTAGCATGTTCTAATTACCCTTATCCGAAGTTGCAATATTTTAATCCCAGTCGAATCGATTGTCACTTGCAAAAACAATTGCTGTGAATTTTTTCTACGACGATTCATCTTGATAGAAAATGCTACTCCATATTCATCAAAAAAAATTATTTTTTCTGTAATGGTTCACATTATTAAAACGCAAGTTTAACTACGTCAAAAAAGCAATGGATGACAAAGGTCATTTTTAATTTACAATATATTTCATAAATATACGCTTTTGCTATTTCAGCCCATTCTGATAATAGTCATATAAATGATCTAAAAAATATATCGATTCGATTTAACTGGGGTAAACGTCAATGAAAGGATATCATTCACGCGTTTTTGGTTTTTTCAAGCTAGCAACAATTTGCTGTATGACGTTTACTGCCAACCATGCTTTGGCTGCAAATCCATCTCCCATCAGCAAAAACCTGGCCGTACCCTCTATCGTGCAAAATTATTTGAGCCAAGAACGTAAAGCGGCTGGTTTAGTCACACACAGTGTTCAAGTCGGGAATGTGAATTGGAGTTATAGCGAAGGTGGTCAACGCTCTAAACCTACCATCTTGCTGATTCATGGTTTAGGCGGCACACGTGATAATTGGAACCGTGTTGCGCATTATTTAACACCGAACTATCACGTGATCATCCCTGACCTTCCGGCCAATGGCGATACGCATGTGCCGGTCGATTTTGATGTCTCAGTGCCGAATGTCACGGAACAACTACGCCAGTTTGTCCTTAAAATAGATATTGAAGATAAACTTAATGTCGCAGGTCACTCATTGGGTGGGTCCATTGCAACGGTATATGCCTCTCAATATCCTTTTGATACCCAAAGTTTATTTTTACTCAACAGCGCGGGCATTTATAAACAAGCCAATACCAGTTATACCCGTGACCCGTATAAACTTAAAAATTTAATCGTTTCAAAACCGGGGGATTTAGATGATGTTATGCATAAACTCATGCAGAATCCGCCTAATGTTCCGACACAGCTTAAAGAAGCGCAGGAAAATATCTTAATTGCGCGTGCGCCCTTCACCAGTAAAATGATCGATCAAGTCGTCACGCTCAATCGAATCTACACCCCTGAAACTTTTGCCCGATTAACACGAACGGTGGAAGCACCAACCCTGATCCTTTGGGGCAAACAAGATAAAATCTTTAATGTTGAAGTGGCTGGCGAACTCAAGTCTTTACTGAAACGTGCAGAAACCCCTGTGATTTTAAATAACGTCGGTCATATGCCAATCTTAGAAGCTGAACAACAAGTTGCAGACCATTACTTGCCTTTCCTTGCTAAAAGTCAAAAGTTTAAAAATCCTTTGGTAGATAAACTGATTCAGTTAAACTGAGCATTCGCCATTTTTAGATACCCATCACTGGGACTTCAGGGAAAGTATGCAGAAAAACCCGATGATTGAGCAGTTGATTGACGCTCAACTGAACTTTTTAGATCAGAGCTTTTCACACAATGATACCGTAGCCACTGAATTCACCCATTTTTATCAATGGTTTCGTAAACAATCTTTGCAGCAGATTTGGAGTTTTGATCAAATCAATACCTTGTTGCAAAAACAAATTTTAAATACCCCTGCAAGTCAATTTCTGATTGAGCAAATTGCTGAACATATCAAATTTGCACTGATTCACCCTGCAAATGACAGCACCACGATTGCCGAAATCATTCCAGTGTTGACCATCGATAAAATTGCACAGTATGTGGCGAGTAAACAGGGACATCGTCAGCGTTTAATTCATACCATGGTCAACAATCCTGCATTTTCAGCCATGATCAGTCAGTTGATTCAACATGCGATACAAGATTATTTAGACAACTCAGTTATTGCGAAATCGGTCCCCGGTGTTTCACGATTTATGAAAATGGGGAAATCGGTACTGGAAAATGTCACTGATACCAATTTAGATAATGCAGTCAGCAAATACTTACAAAAGAATATTTTAAAGCTCAGTCAAATGAGTGAAACCGTGTTAAATCAGCACTTTGATGATCATAAGCTGTACTATTTTCAAGCCAATTTGTGGCATAAAATTAAAGCGCTGCCAGTTTCAGTATTAAAGAACTATGTTGAAGTTCAGGACTTGCCGCAAACAGTTGCCATGGGTCATGAAATTTGGGACTTTATGCGACAGTCTGAGTATATGAAACAGCAAGTGCATGATGGCGTATACGCTTGGTACGTGCGCAATGCAGAACGCCCTTTTGATTTATTGCTACGTGATTTAAATATTGATGAAGCACTGATTCAGCATGAACTTCAAAACTTACTCAATCCTATCGTTCAACAAATGATTGAGTCGGGTTATTTGCGTGAGCGTTCACGTCTCTATTTAGAACAATTCTACTACTCAAGTGAAGCACTGAAAATTTTAAATATCCCAACATAAAAAAAGCCGCGTTAAGCGGCTTTTCTTTTAGAAATACTTAGAACTGGTATTTCAAACTTGCATAATAAGCTCGACCCGGCTCGTTATATGTTTGGTTGACCGTTTTATCACGCAGTTTTTTCTCATCAAATAGGTTATTCACACCGATACGAGCACTTAAAGCCGCATTAAATTTATAACCAAAGTTAATGCCTGCAATGCCATAACTTTTCACGCTATCCATCGCCAAGCCATTTTTGCTTTCAAGACTAGTTTCTGCATATTGACGTGGTTTTTGACGACCATATTGGGTATAGACAAAGTTACTGTCTAATCGATCCGTGATGTTGTAGTTCAAAATAGAGTTTATGGTGTAATTTGGAATCACTGAAAGTGGATTGCCAGTACGTTTATCTTCAGAGTTGATCATATAGGTGACGTTATTGGTCCACGTGATATCACCCCAGTCCAAAGAAATACTTCCTTCAACGCCTTCCACCAAGGCTTCTGGCGTATTCATCCAACGCAATACATTATACGTTGTACCATTTACTTCTATTTCTTCTAGACGTGTATCCCCAGCAACGATCTTATTTTTATAATCATTACGGAACCATGCAAAACTTGCATTCACGATGTCTTTTTCAAACTGTACACCTAATTCTTTATTCACTGAAGTTTCAGGTTTGAGATCACCATTACCTTGTAATAAACATTGGCTCAGCCCAATTGGACAGCCATTACCGCGAGTGCTTAACAGATAACCTTCCGCATTTTGGTACATATTGGGTGCTTTATACGCCTTAGCTACACCACCTTTTAGTGTCCAATAGTCACCAAGTTTTTGCGTAATATTGAGACTTGGACTCCAGCTATCTCCCGATTTACTATGATTATCATAACGCAGTGCCAAAACAACATCGGTGCTTTCGCCCAAATTCATATTATTTTCAATATAGGCCGACGCAATCCGTGAATCCATTTGTGAACGGTCACCTGAAGTCAGCGCATCACCAAAACCGCCTGCGCCAGCTTGTGTATTAACCGTATCGGTAAAGTCATCTTCGACCCACTCAGTGCCTAAAGTTAATACTTGTGGGACATACCATTGGAACGGCAGATTGGCTTCTGCATTAAAGCGAATGGTTTCTAGATGTGACGTTTGTTTATTTTCAAGATTATTAATCTGACCCTCTGTACTACCGCCTGTCCCTTCAGGTAGGCGTTTATTTTTAGTTTTATCATATTGCGCAATGAGTTTACTGTCACCCCACCCCCACGTACCTTCATGAGTTAATGCAAAAGTATCACGATAAATGGTATTGGTTTCTTCGCCAATTAAAGCGGATAAAATGGGCGCCTTGTTCGGATCGGCTGGATCAAATACACTGTTTTGACTGTCACCTGCAAAACGGTTGCCTTGGCGGCCAACACTTGCGTCAAACATCAAGACTTGTTGATCGTTCAACTGCCAAGCCAAACGCCCTGCAATATCTTTATTTTCAACGCCTTCTCGACCCGCCATACGCGCGCCATTGTCCATTAAGGCATTAATATCCGCAGCATCTGAATCGGTTTTGTTATAACTACCGTATAACCGATATGAAAGGACATCTTTGAGAATTGGCCCGCTTAAGTTAAAGCTTTCACGGTGACTTGCGCCCTCTTTAGCGTCTTCAGGTTGATTGGTAAAAACTTCCACAGAGCCATGCACGTCGTTGGTCACTTTCTTGGTTTTAATATTGACCACACCACCCATCGCACCTGAACCATAACGCGCTGCTGCTGGACCACGCAGCACTTCAATCGATTCAATAGCATCTGCAGGTACCCAGTTCGAATCGCCACGTGTATCACGCTCACCGCGCCAGCCATAACGTACTGAGTTTCTCGAATTTACAGGCTTACCATCAATTAAGATCAACGTGTTTTCAGGCCCCATTCCACGGATATCAATCTGACGGTTATTACCACGTTGCCCGGTGGCACTGTTACCAGTCAAATTTACACCCGGCATAC
Organism: Acinetobacter sp. YH12049; assembly: GCF_013419875.1. Classification (NCBI taxonomy): domain Bacteria; kingdom Pseudomonadati; phylum Pseudomonadota; class Gammaproteobacteria; order Moraxellales; family Moraxellaceae; genus Acinetobacter; species Acinetobacter sp. YH12049. Next base: position 120,476 of record NZ_VOZH01000003.1, read on the forward strand.
GGCGCACATATTCTGAAATATCATTAACAACCGGTATTTTTTCTAAATCTTCTGCCGTAATTTTTGAAGCACCTAATGATTGTTTAACTTGTTCTGCTGCAGTAACAACAATGGTTTCCATCTTCGTTACGGATTCATCTGATGCTTCAGTGTGCACATCTTTTGCATGCGTCAAACTTACCAATGCACAGAGTATTGAAAGTGTAAGCGTTGATTTTAATAGTTGTTTGGTCATTGAGTGCTTCCAAATAAACGTATTTATGGAGAAATCTAGAATAATGTGTTGCACATTGTAACCACCACAAACAATATTGCAATTAATTTCAATAATCATTCTCATTTATATTTGTGATATAGCTTATCATTTTGATGTAAAAACCCTAGAAATATCTAAAAATCTTCGTTTTTTTGATTTAGACAATAAAAAAGCCGCAACGTTGCGGCTTTTTATAAAAATACTGAACTTATTTGAAATAAGCACCTTCAGTATTACTGTGATCCGTTTGGTCAACAACACGCATTAACTCAGGTACATGCTGCTTCAATGTTGTTTCAACACCTTGTTTCAGGGTTAAATCGATTGAAGAACAACCTTGGCAACCACCACCGAATTTAAGCACTGCAGTTAAACCATGTTCTGCATCTTCAACCACCTCTACCAATGCACAGTTACCACCATGACCTGCAAGTCCAGGGTTAATTTCTGACTGTAGAACATAAGTGATTCGCTCTTCTACAGAGGCATCTGGACCCACACGTGGCACTTTTGAGTTTGGCGCACGGAAAGTTAACTGACCACCAAAACGGTCTTTGTTATAGTCAATCACCGCATCCAAAAGATATGGAATAGACGGTGTGTCAATAAATGCAGGGAAATCTGGATAGTCTTGTTTATAGTCTGTAGGCACAACTTCTTCTGGTGCACTGTAAGCCATACAACATTCAGCACGTGGCGTACCCGGATTTTCCACAAAAACACGTACACCAATGCCCGGTGTATTTTGTTTATCCAAAAGATCTTTCAAATACTCTTGGGCATTTGGTGTGATCAATAGGTTTGGAATTTCTTCAGCAACTGCTGTGCTCTTGTTCTCAGTCGACATTACAATATTTCCTCAAGCTGAAGTCGCTATTTTAACTTAAGATGCGGGGCATTAGAAAAAAATCAACTAAAATTGTCGGAATTATTCTGAAAGTTCACGCTTTAGGCAGATTTAATGGCATTATTGAGCATAAATTTTAACAAGTAGAATAGTCATATATGTTGGGCCTACCCTTTAACCACACCGTGACCATTATCCTGATTACGGTGGTGATTTCACTGATTGCATTTTCAAATCAGAAAGTGATGAATCGTTTGTTATTTTGGCCGCCTGCCCTCAGTCGTGGCGAGTATGACCGATTTATTAGCCATGGTTTTATTCATGCAGATGGCGCGCACCTATTATTCAACATGATTACCTTATTTTTCTTTGGTAGCGTGATTGAAAGTTTTTATCGCCAATATTTTTTCGACATGGGCTTTGTGCTGTTTTACTTGGGCGGTTTGATCGCTGCGATTATTCCGAGTTATTTAAAACATAAGCATGATACCCATTGGGCAAGTTTAGGGGCTTCTGGGGCGGTATCTGCGGTACTTTTTGCGTATATCTTGTTTGAACCGTGGAAACTGATTTTTGTATTCTTTATTCCTGTTCCTGCAATTATTTTTGCCGTGCTTTATGTGGCTTATAGTATTTGGTCAGGTAAACGTGGCAACAGCAACATTAACCACAGCGCACACCTTTGGGGCGCAGCGTATGGTGTAATCATGACGATTATTCTTGAACCGAAACTCATTCCACATTTCTTAAGTCAGTTATTAAACGTTCCTTTCTAACGTTAAGTCTAAAAAATCAGTCTGATTTAACCAGTAAAATGACAGCCTAAACCGTTTCAGTTTAGGCTTTTTTATTGCGCCGAGTTTAACCTCATGACCATTGATCTTTTCTTTAGCCAATTTCCCATATCTACAACACCGCACTTTGAATATCGAGCTATACAATTTCACAGCAGATTGAAACGCTATCTACCCATGCCCTGATTTAAACTGAAATGACACAGAATAAAAAAGGGAAAATTCCAATGAAAATAGTCCTGATGTTCTCAAGTTTGCTGTTGACCTGCGTGTTGAGTGCTTGTGCCGTTCACACTCGTGAAGGCAGTATCGTGGTCGACCCAGATCGTAATCACTATCCTTACAATTACCCAGATCGACATGGCGACTTTTGCCCGCCCGGACAGGCTAAAAAAGGCCGTTGTTGATTTGCCGTTGCTGATTTCATGCCCTCTTCTTTTAAGCCTTCAAACCGAAGGCTTTTTCAATTCCAGCAATAAAATTTGAAGCTGTATATTCTACGAAAGTTCACAAAAGCACATGACAAATCATATAAATCTGGCACTTTATGCCACCCTATTTTTTAATTTGGCATAGATAATGTATACATCTGTATATTAATGACAAAATTAGCTGAGATATTTTGCATGTCGAGTTCAACTGAAGGTCTTCAATTTCCCATTTCGGCTTCAAACCAAAAGCCGAGTACATCTAAAACTGGTCGTGAAATTATCGCTGAAGCCTTAGCTGCAGTTGACCATCACTCTTCTGTACGTGCAAAACAAGAAAAAAACTGGCGTAAAAAATATCCTGAATATTTTAAAGCCTTGGTTGAACAAGGAATTCAATCATCTGAAGCTGCGATCAACATTGCTGAGCAAGGTTTAAATAAAGCGCATCACGTCTTTGAGTTTTATCGTAATCAAGAAAAGTATACGCTCAAAGATGCAGTAGCTTTGACTGCACATCCGCTGCATACCGTGAAATTAAAAGGTGAAAGTGACGCAGCGCCTGAGTGGTATGTGCCCTATCATGGTCAAAAACTTCAAGGTGAGGCTTTACTGGCTCAGATTCAAAAATGGCAAGATGCTGGCATCATTGAAGCCAGTCATGCCGACGCATTACGTGAAGCCATTGCACACCCAGAATGGTTCGATTTGTCAGATCGGACTATGGTGCTTTTTGGTGCTGCCTCCGAAGCTGGCCCTCTGACGTGGTTAGCAAAATGGAAAGCCAATATTGTGGCAATCGACCTCAATAATGAACGTGTTTGGGATCGAATCTTAAGCACGGTTCAGGCCGGTAATGCCACTTTATATTCACCAAGTCTCGACGCTGTGCATGAAGACACACCCATTCAAGAACTAAAACACAAATTGGGCGCCAATTTACTGACACACATTCCTGAAATTGCACAATGGCTTGCACAAAGTGAACATCAACTAGATCTGGCTGCAATTGCCTATTTAGATGGTGAAAAGCATGTTCGTGTTGCAATGGCAATGGACAGCATCATGGCCTATGTCAGCCAACAAAAAGCCGACACCAGCTTGATGTTTATGTGTACTCCGACCGATGTCTATGCGGTTCCAGAAGAGATTGTTACGGCAGCGCAAGCCAAATTCCAAAACCGTGCTTCTGCACAAAAACTATTGACACAAAGTATTGCCAAAGTCACAGGTCAGCATTTCTTTAAGCAAAATAATGAGCAAACCACCACAGCAGACAATGGAAAATCCTATGGTATTGCTGACTGTCTGGTGGTGGAACAAGGTCCAAACTACGCACTCGCAAAACGTATCCAACAATGGCGCGCAACTGTCGCACGTCAAAATGGTCAGCGGGTTAGTATTAATATTGCGCCATCCACCACGACCCGCTCAGTGACGAAGAATCCATTATTAAAAGCCGCATTTAATGGTGCGAGTTTATTTGATGTGGAATCCTTCCAACCTGAAACCACCAATGCACTCATGGCGGCTTTATGGATTCACGACTTGAGAAACCCTCAATCGGTTGCTAACCCTGAAACGGCGCTAGACCACCCATTAGAACTCATGATGCATGGTGCCAACCATGGTGGCTTATGGCGTGTGGCTTATTTGGCGCGTACTGCCTTACCTTTTGCAGCGCTGTATGGTTTTGCTGAAGAGAAATTGCCCGTGAAAAAAGTATTGGGACTGTTTAAAAAAGCGTAACTGCATTGGTTCAAATAAGTGTTGAACTTTGCAAAGCTTCAACTCGCTAGTTTGATTGTTCTAATTCAGCTCTCAGTCATCCCATTAAAATCGGTGATGTCTGAGATAAAGCCATAAGAAAACGCTGCCGAAGCAGCGTTTTTTTATATCTGGAATTTGAGTTGCTTAGAACACTTTCAAGAATAACCAGTACAAGCAGCCTGATAGACAGATCGTTGCAGGTAAAGTGAAGACCCAAGCCGATAGAATGGTCTTCACTGTTGCAAAGTTCAGACCCGATTTATTCGCGACCATGGTACCTGCAACCGCAGAGTTCAATACGTGTGTGGTCGATACAGGCATACCAAAACCATCCGCAGCAGCAATCGTTGACATAGCAACAAGCTCGGCAGACATGCCCTGACCATAGGTCATGTGGTTTTTACCAATACGTTCACCGACAGTCACAACAATACGTTTCCAACCCACCATGGTTCCAAGACCCAGTGCCAATGCAACAGCGACTTTCACCCATGTTGGAATGTACTGTAAGAACGAATCTAAGTGACTACGATATTCCTTCACTGTCTTTTGTTCAGCTTCTGCCATTGCTGGTAGTTGTTCAGCTTTATCTAGACGTTTAAAAGCAGTAGTACTTAAGTACATGTCATTACGAATCGAAGATACTTCTTGTTCAGGAATATCTTTTAAGTCGCCATACTGTGCAACACGCTCACCTAAATGATCGGTCAAACTTGCCAAAGCTGGCACAACTTCTGGGCTGACTTCTTTGGTTTGAATGTATTTGGTGAGTACATCACGTGCTTGTGCATCAGGAATATCCTTATGCTCTGCGTAGATCGCAGTCGCAGTTTGAGCAGATAACTGATGGAAAGATTGAATATGTTGATTATCTAAGTTCTTATTCAATGAATAAGCCAATGGCACACATCCGATTAAAATCAGCATGATCAGACCCATACCTTTTTGACCATCATTTGAACCGTGCGCAAAACTTACACCTGTACAGGTAAAGATCAAAATTGCACGAATCAGTGGTGGTGGCGGCTTATTGCCTTCTGGTGGCTGAAACAATTCTAGCTGTTTGCGGAAAATACGCTTCACCAACAAGAAAACTAGGGCTGCAAATGCAAAACCAATCAGTGGAGAGAACAATAAAGCCTTACCGACTTTAAGCACCTGCTCCATATCTACACCGCTCGCACCACCGCCTGCATTTAACAGGTAGTTCATGATGCCAACGCCAAGAATAGAACCAATCAAAGTATGCGAACTAGACGCTGGGATGCCTAAGAACCAAGTCCCTAAATTCCACAAAATCGCTGCGATCAACATAGCGAAAACCATGGCAAAACCAGCACCTGAACCGACATTCATAATCAATTCAACAGGTAATAAGGCAATAATGCCGTAAGCGACTGCACCACTGGCAACCATTACACCCAGAAAGTTACAGAAACCTGCCCACATTACCGCAACTGGTGCTGACAAGGCGTTGGTATAAATCACTGTTGCCACTGCGTTTGCAGTGTCATGGAAACCATTTACAAATTCAAAGCCAAGTGCGATGAATAAGGCTGTGCCCAATAAAATCATTGAATAAAGACTTAAAGGCGGAACATGCGCTAAATCGGCAGTCACCTGAAAACCAATATAAATCAACGTTGAAATAATCACCGTTAAAAATACCGGCATAAAGAATTTCGGTGTAGGCACATGAACATTCGTAGACTTTTGAGTAGTCGACGTGTGCGCTGAATCTACGGGAGTTTGTTTAGAATTCATGCAGGCAGGAATAGAGGATTTTAAAATCCCCATATTGTTCAATTTAATTATGACAATTATATGACAAAGCGGTGTCATATAAAGCAATTTTTCATGCTTTATTTGTTTTTTTAAAGTGTTAAAAACCGACTTTTATACTCTACTTTCATAAAGTAAATCAGTTATTTAATCTGCGTATTTAAACTTTATTTTCTTTGAAACCCAATGTTTCAGCTTATATTTCATCTGTCATGTTTTTTGTCATATTGCATAGCCCTGCTGGATGTTTTTTAATCTTGCCTGAGCAATATGACAAATTCATGAAGTTTTCCATACATTTATATGAAATTGGAATATGAAATTATCAAGTTGCAATATTGCTCATTAATTCAACAAGCTAATAATTGCGCGCTGTGAAGATGATTGAATATCAATAAAACTGCAATGAATTCTGTTAATATATTTGCCGATTTTATATTCCATCGGATTGGGGTTATTTATGTCCACGCTTGCCACCCTAAAAGAGCTGCTCGCTCAACGGATTCTGATTATCGACGGTGCAATGGGCACCATGATTCAGCGTCATAAACTCGAAGAAGCTGACTACCGTGGTGAGCGTTTTGCAGATTGGGCATCTGACCTCAAAGGCAATAATGACCTATTGGTGTTGACGCAGCCGCAAATTATCCAAGGCATTCATGAAGCCTACCTCGATGCTGGCGCAGACATTATTGAAACCAACAGCTTTAACGGCACTAAAGTTTCAATGTCTGACTACCACATGGAAGATTTGGTATCAGAGATCAACCGTGAAGCAGCGCGTATTGCTAAAGCCGCTTGTGAAAAATACTCTACGCCTGAAAAACCGCGTTTTGTTGCAGGTGTGCTTGGGCCGACTTCACGCACTTGCTCGATCTCGCCAAATGTAAATGACCCAGCATTCCGTAACATCACTTTTGATGAGCTAAAAGAAAACTATATTCAAGCTGCGCATGCCCTGATTGAAGGCGGTGCGGACATTCTGCTCATTGAAACTGTATTCGATACTTTAAACTGTAAAGCTGCCATCTTTGCAGTGAAAGAAGTGTTTAATCAGCTTGGCTATGAATTGCCATTGATGATTTCAGGCACGATTACCGATGCCTCTGGCCGAACTTTAACTGGCCAAACTGCTGAAGCGTTCTGGAACTCTGTGCGTCATGGTGACTTATTGTCTATTGGCTTTAACTGTGCCCTAGGTGCAGATGCCATGCGTCCGCATGTAAAAACCATTGCTGACGTTGCTGATACTTTTGTTTCGGCGCATCCGAACGCTGGCTTACCAAATGCCTTCGGCGGTTATGATGAAACCCCTGAACAAACCGCTGCCTTTATTAAAGAATTTGCAGAAAGTGGCTTGATTAACATCACTGGCGGCTGCTGCGGTACAACGCCGGATCACATCCGTGCTATTGCCAATGCCGTAAAAGACATTAAGCCACGCCAAGTGCCAGAAACCAAACCCGCTTGCCGTTTAAGCGGTTTAGAGCCGTTCAACATTACAGAAGATTCGCTGTTTGTAAACGTCGGTGAACGTACCAACGTGACAGGTTCTAAAAAATTCCTACGTTTAATCCGTGAAGAAAACTTTGCCGAAGCTTTAGAAGTTGCACAGCAGCAAGTTGAAGCCGGTGCTCAGATTATCGACATCAACATGGATGAAGGCATGCTGGATTCAGAAGGCGCAATGGTGCACTTCCTGAATCTTGTAGCCTCTGAACCTGAAATTTCACGTGTGCCGATCATGATTGACTCATCTAAATGGGAAATCATTGAAGCGGGCTTAAAATGTGTACAAGGTAAAGCGGTTGTTAACTCGATTTCCTTAAAAGAAGGCTATGACGAGTTCGTTGCAAAAGCGCGTTTGTGCCGTCAGTATGGCGCTGCCGTAATTGTTATGGCCTTTGACGAAAATGGTCAGGCCGACACTGCTGCACGTAAAAAAGAAATCTGTAAACGCTCTTATGATGTATTGGTGAATGAAGTGGGCTTCCCTGCTGAAGACATCATTTTTGACCCGAACGTGTTTGCAGTGGCAACAGGTATCGAAGAACACAACAACTATGCTGTGGACTTTATTGAAGCAACAGGCTGGATCAAGCAAAACTTACCACATGCGATGATTTCAGGCGGTGTGTCTAACGTATCGTTCTCCTTCCGTGGTAATGAACCTGTACGTGAAGCGATTCACTCAGTGTTCTTATACCATGCCATTCAGCAAGGCATGACTATGGGTATCGTCAACGCAGGTCAAATGGCGATTTATGATGATATTGATGCTGAACTGAAAGCTGCGGTTGAAGATGTGATCTTGAACCAAAACCAAGGTGAAAGCCATCAAGAAGCTACAGAAAAGCTGCTTGAAGTTGCTGAAAAATACCGTGGTCAAGGTGCTGCGCAAAAACAAGTGGAAAACTTGGAATGGCGTGAGCTTCCCGTAGAAAAGCGCCTTGAGCATGCTTTAGTGAAAGGTATCACCACCTTTATTGATGAAGATACTGAAGAAGCACGCCTGAAAGCTAAACGTCCACTCGATGTGATTGAAGGTCCGCTGATGGACGGCATGAATGTTGTAGGTGATTTGTTCGGTTCAGGCAAAATGTTCCTGCCGCAAGTGGTGAAATCTGCACGTGTCATGAAACAGGCTGTAGCTTGGCTGAATCCGTTCATTGAAGCGGAAAAAACAGCTGGCCAATCTAAGGGTAAAGTCCTGATGGCAACCGTGAAAGGTGACGTACATGACATCGGTAAAAATATCGTGGGCGTAGTACTTGGCTGTAATGGTTATGACATCATCGACCTTGGCGTGATGGTGCCTTGCGAGAAGATTCTGCAAACTGCCATTGATGAGAAAGTCGACATTATTGGTCTATCTGGCCTAATCACTCCGTCTTTGGATGAAATGGTTTTTGTTGCGAAAGAAATGCAGCGCAAAGGCTTTAATGTTCCATTGATGATTGGCGGTGCAACCACTTCTAAAGCGCATACGGCAGTGAAAATTGATCCACAATATTCAAACGATGCAGTCATTTATGTTGCCGATGCATCTCGTGCGGTGGGTGTAGCAACAACTTTACTTTCTAAGGAAATGAAGCCAAAGTTTGTAGCAGAAACCCGTGCTGAATATGAAAAAGTCCGTGAGCGTATTGCCAATAAACAGCCAAAAGCGGCCAAACTGACGTATGCTGAATCTGTAGAAAATGGTTTGAAAATAGACTTTGCAGCCAATGCGCCTGCGAAGCCAAACTTTATTGGTACGCAAACGCTGACCAATTATCCATTGGAAACTTTGGTTGAATACTTTGACTGGACACCGTTCTTCATTTCTTGGAGTTTGGCAGGTAAATTCCCTGCTATCTTAACTGATGAAGTTGTAGGTGAAGCAGCAACTGACTTGTATGAACAAGCACAGACCATGCTAAAAGACATCATCGACAACAAACGTTTTGATGCTCGTGCTGTGTTTGGTATTTACCCTGCAAACCGTTCAGCAGCGGATTCGGTTGAAGTGTATAGCGAAGATGGTCAATCGGTTACGCATACCTTCCATCACATTCGTCAACAGTCTGACAAAGTGACAGGTAAACCAAACTTGTCATTAGCGGACTTTGTTGCGCCTAAAGGTGTCGCAGAAGACTACTTGGGCGGTTTCACGGTATCCATCTTTGGTGCGGAAGAAATGGCAAATGAGTACAAAGCTAAAGGCGATGACTACTCTGCAATTCTTGCGCAATCTTTAGGTGACCGTTTTGCGGAAGCGTTTGCGGAGCATTTGCATGAACGTATCCGTAAAGAGTTCTGGGGTAACCAAGCGTCTGAAACCTTAAGCAATGAAGAATTGATTAAAGAGAAGTATGTGGGCATCCGTCCTGCACCGGGCTACCCTGCTTGCCCTGAGCATTCTGAAAAAGCGCCGTTGTTTGACTGGTTAGGTTCTACTGACAAGATTGGTACGCAATTGACCACTAGCTTTGCAATGTGGCCGCCTTCATCTGTCAGCGGTTTCTACTATGCAAACCCTGAAAGCCAATACTTTAACGTGGGTAAAATCGCAGGCGATCAGCTTGAGGATTATGCAAAGCGTAAAGGCTGGACTTTGGATGAAGCGAAGCGTTGGTTAGCACCGAATTTGGATGATTCGGTTCAGTAATTAGTTTGAAAAAATCCCCTCGAATGAGGGGGTTTTTTATTTATAATCAAAAATCTTAAAAACACATAAACGAATTTTATAAAATTGAAAAAAATATTCTTACTTTTAGTTTTACCTTTTATTTCATCTTTTACTTTTGCAAAATGTAAAGCTAGTAATGTTTATGATGAAATTGCCTGTTATGAAAAAGAATTAAAATCTAATAAAACCAAGCTCAACCAAACTTATCAAAAGCTTTATAACACTATGGATGAGGAAGGTAAGAAAATTTTAGAAACCTCTCAAAAGAATTGGTTGTTATATAAAAATAGTCATTGTGATGAACTCGTATCTTATCTATCTAGCAGTGTACAAGGTGCGGGATCTAAGCTAATCAATCTATCATGTAATGCCGATCTTATTGATCAACGAATTAAAGACTTAAAAGATTTACTTTAATTTTTAGGTAATCCCCCTAAATCCCCCTTTTACAAAGGGGGACTTTCGCGTATCGAATTCATTACGTGACAGCTCTTCGTTTTGTAAAGGAAGGTTGGGAGAGATTAATTGCTATAAATAAAACTAGTATTTAAAATACTTAAACCCATGAAAAATTTAAGATTGAAAAATGGCAATAATAAAAAGTTTAGATCTAGGAAGCCTAGAAAGTATCTGTAAAACTTTAGGTGAAACTAATAACGGGCTTTCAGGAACAGAAATCACCAAATATCTGACTGAATGTAATATCAAAGATCTTCAACTAAATTCAACAAAATGGAAACGTTTATATGATGCTCTATCCTCAAAACAAACTGAAGATCGCTGTTCTAATAATGTCTTAGCTTTTATTAAATATGTTATGCGCCCTTCACGTCATATCCATAGAAAAGAATGGTTTGAAAATATACGAACTGAATTGAATTATGTTTTGTCATTTGAAGGTTTTGAACTCACTGATAGTGGCGAACTCAAGCAAGCAGACAAAGTTCAAACTTTTGATGAAGCTGAAGCACGGGCGCAAAATTTAAGAAAAACTTTATTAGATAGAAAAATACATCCTGATGTCTTAGCGTTTTGTAGAGCAGAACTACTCGTAGATAATTATTTTCATGCAGTTTTTGAAGCAACTAAAAGTATTGCTGAAAAAATTAGAATCAAAACAAAACTAACCAGTGATGGTTCTGAATTAGTAGATCAAGCTTTTGCGTATAAAAATAAAGTTCCTTATTTAGCCTTAAATAGTTTAACTACACCAAGTCATCAGAGTGAACAAAACGGTTTTATGCATTTACTTAAAGGTATATTTGGAACATTTAGAAATACTACAGCTCATGCCCCTAAAATTACGTGGAATATAGATGAACAGGATGCTTTAGATATTTTATCAACTGTGTCCTTAATTCATAGAAAATTAGACAAAGTAGCTGAAGCTAAAAAAATGTATGAAGGACAAATATAATCCCTCCTAACCTTCCTTTTAAAAGGGAGGAACTACACGAATCCAAAACCATCATCTAATTCGCGTGAAGTCCCTCTTTCTTAAAGAGGGATTTAGGGAGATTTCTTAATAAAGTAAAGATAAATCACTTCCACCACATCATCAATCTGCCCCATCACCTGCCCATTATCAAACCTCAGCACTTTTAGCCCAAGCTGAGCCAAAGCCTCATCCCGAATCAGATCCGCTTCCAATCCTTCTTGGGTAAAATGCTGACCACCATCACACTCAATCACTAAATTGGCGGCAGGACAGTAAAAATCTACGATGAAATTTAAAATGGGTTTTTGCCTATAAAATTGCAAACCTAAAATTTGCTTATTGCGAAGCCGTGACCATAGCAGCTTCTCGGCATCGGTCATGTTATTGCGCAAATTACGCGAGGCTTGTTTTAAATTATTATTGTAGGGTTTCATTTTTTATTCTCTTTTTTAAATCTCCCCTAAATCCCACTTTGAAAAAGGGGGATTTAGGGGGATTCATTCCAACAAGATTTATATATCAAAAAATGTTTATTTTCTAACTCTTCAATCTAAAACCGCCCTTTTTTACACTTTTATGTCAGCAAACATTATGTTTTTCGATAATAATAAACTTTTTTACATTCTCCCCTATAAATACAGATTGGTACATCCATGAAAAAACTCATGAACGGTGCAGAAAACATCGTAATTGAAATGTGCAAAGGCTTTGTTCTTGCCCATCCAGAACTCGCATTTAACGAGTCGCACAAAATCATTTCACGCAAAGAAAAGCACAATAACGTGGCACTTATCAGTGGTGGTGGTAGCGGTCACGAACCTGCCCATGCAGGCTTTGTCGGTACAGGCATGTTAGACGCTGCCGTATGTGGTGATGTATTTGCATCTCCATCGCAAATTCAGGTCTATAAAGCCTTACAGCAAGTCGCAACTGACAAAGGCGTGCTGATGATCATCAAAAACTATTCTGGCGATATGATGAATTTCCAGAATGGCGCAGCCCTTGCAACTGAAGACGGCATTAAAGTTGACTATGTAAAAGTGGCAGATGACATTGCGGTTAAAGACAGCCTATATACAGTAGGTCGTCGTGGTGTTGCAGGCACAGTATTTGTACATAAGATTGCAGGCGCAGCAGCATCAAAAGGCTTAGAACTTGCAGACGTAAAAGCGATTGCTCAAAAAGCTGCGGACAACGTCATTAGCCTTGGTTTTGCTTATAGCTCATGTACTGTTCCAGCCAAAGGCACGCCAACGTTTATTTTGGCTGATGACGAAATGGAATATGGCGTCGGCATCCACGGTGAACCGGGCATCCGTCGTGAAAAAATCCTGCCATCTAAAGAACTGGCGCAGCGCATTGTTGATGACCTATTTCTGGATCGTCCTGATTTGACTGAAGTTGCAGTTTTGGTCAACGGTTTTGGTAGCACACCGCTGCAAGAGTTGTATGTCTTTAACCATGATGTATGCGAACACCTTGCACGTAAAGGCATCAAAATTTACCGCACATTTGTCGGCAACTATATGACCAGTATCGACATGAATGGTGCATCTGTGTCCTTGCTTTCTGTCGATGATGAATTGAAAACTTACCTCGATGCAGCAGCCAACACCCCTGCATTTAAAATGGATGGTTCAGCAGCACAGCCTTTAACTTTTGTGTCCAAAGATGCTTCAGCCAAAGCTGTAGTAAACACCCAAGTTGAAACACAGCCTGAACATGCGGTGATTAGCAATGAGCAATTCACCATCGAAAACATGCGTTATGTGGTGGATGTGATGTCTGCCTGCATCATTAGAAATGAAGTGCCATTCTGTGAGCTGGACGCGCATGCTGGTGACGGCGACTTCGGTATGAGCGTGGCGAAAGGCTTTAAGCAATTAAAACGTGAATGGCAAAGTCTGATTCAAGCGCAGCAGATGGATGAATTCATGCTGAACTGCTCAATGATCATTATGGAACATTGTGGTGGCGCGTCTGGCCCAATCTGGGGTTCAGCATTCCGTGCAGCAGCGAAATCAATTCAAGGCAAATCAGTTTTAACTGTCGCTGATTTTGCCGAGATGCTGCAAGCAGCGGTCAAAGGCATTCAAACCACAGGTGAGCGTTCATTTGGACGCGGCGCAGTGGTGGGTGATAAAACCCTGATTGATGCACTTGTACCTTGCGCAGATTCTTGGTCTGCCCATACCGATAAATCCTTTAAAGAAAACTTTGTACTTGGTGCAAAAGCGGCGGTTCAAGGCGCTGAAAATACCAAAGAGATCGTAGCGCGTATGGGACGTGCGGGAACTGTAGGCGACCGTAGTCTTGGCTATCCAGATGCAGGCGCACATGGTTTAGGCGTGATCTTTACGGATATTGCAGAACATATTAAATAACTGAACATCTTAAAATATTGCCAGACCACATCAAAAGCATCGATTCGTCGGTGCTTTTTTTATGGCTATTTTAAAGCACTTTTTTTCATCAAATATCTCATTCATACAATACCTTTAGCATGAAATTCATTTTCGAATAGTGCTTAAAAATTAACACAATTGAGCTGCTTTATCGCCCAGCGCTTTGCTAAGTTAAAAACACATAACGATAAAAAAGGATGAGACATGGATTTCACTCAAATTTTCATTCATGACACTACATGGACTTTTGCTGCCGAAGTGATTTTGCGTAGCGTCATTATGTTCGTTTTAATCATCGTATTCTTACGCCTAACAGGCAAACGCGGCGTGCGTCAGTTATCCCTCTTTGAAGTTGCCATCCTCCTTGCTTTGGGTTCAATTGCAGGCGACCCGATGTTTGAAGAGGAACTCCCCCTCTTACAAGCGCTCATTGTGATGACGGTGGTAATTGGTTTATACCGCGTAATCACTTGGCTCATGATGAAATACCAACCCTTTGAAGATTTAATTGAAGGTAAAGCCCTCTACATTGTTGAAGATGGTGAATTGGTTTTAGAAAAGATTAAACAAGGTAAAATGTCACATGATGAATTCTTCTCTGAAATGCGTCAGCAAAATGTGGAGCATCTTGGACAAGTTCGAGTTGGTTTATTAGAAAGTGATGGAAAATTTAGTATTTTGTTTTATCCACCTGAACAAGTGCGTTATGGACTGCCACTATTTCCGAAACCCTATAAAGCGGTTCGAGATATCAAAATGCATTAGCTGTATGCCTGTACGCACTGTGGCAAAACCATGTACATTTACGGTGCTCAGGATACCTGCCCGCGCTGCGGATGTTGTGACTGGGCTGAAGCGATTAATACACAGCGTTTAGCTTAAGCATTCAAGGCTAAAACTTTAAAATTCTGTGCCGCTTCAATTAAACACGTCATCAAAATACAGTAAGATCCAACGACCATCACCACAGACCCACCCTTCAATGTTTTATTCGCCATCTAAAAGTGCAGCAGCAGAGATTTCATTGGTTAATATCTGTGCATCATTTCAGTTCAGGCAAGACATCCAGCTTTCATCTTTTGAAGACCACAAGATGCTCAGACAGACTCCCAAAAATGTATCATGAGGAAATTTTCAGTTTTATTCTCGCACTAACATCTATCAATCAGTTGACATCCTCACCCCCTTAAAAGAGGGTGATTCCTACAGCTAGACGCTTATGCCCAAGCGCAAGAATGTTTAGAGCTGAGTTTATATCTCGATCATGAGCTGTACCACAGCTCATGCACTCCCATT